>DVNB01000123.1 GCA_018714695.1 Candidatus Ornithomonoglobus merdipullorum
TTTCCATCCGTTAAAGTTTGCATCATTGGCTTCTTTCATTTCGGATATCTTTAAAAATTCATCATAGTTATCACAGCGAGTCCTCATTTCGGAAAGTGTATCGCAAGTTTTTGCAATATTGGCATACTTGATCTCCGGCAGTCTTGTATCCTGCGGGAAAGTTGGAAATGAATCATCTATTTTGGAACGCCGCTTCCAGCTATTCTCATTTACACTGTATATCCCAACTACCTGTGAATTATATATCGCGAAGACATACTTTATCTTTTTTACTTTATCTTTGTTTAATTTCCAACATGCTCTGCATGATTCATAGATCGCTTCTTCCTGCTCGGAAACGGGCAGCTGCATACATTGAGGATACAGGTTATTTATTTTAAGGAACACTGCCGGTTCTTTGAGATCAGTTACACATTTTTCAGCAGCAGCGCATTCATCAAGGAACTCCTGTAAAGTTCTTGCTTTTGTTGAACAGGATACACTAGCCTTTTCACGTTCGCTCATATGCCCATTCACCACATTCGTTAACGAACTGCGCCCATTAGTGAAAGCGTAAGCATTTATCAGCGCCGATTCCGCCATAAACGCCTCGCTTTCCGTAAGTCCCCATTTAACAATAACTTTAACGACATTATCGGCACCAAGCTCATTTATCTTCTTGTATTTTTCACTGATCTCTTCTTTGATCATGCCGAACATCTTTTTCTCTTCGCTGATCCGTTCGTCATTCGAGAGTTTTTTATCCAAAGATAATAACTCAGAGATCTCTCTTTGTCTGTCTTCTATTTCTTTCTCAGCAGCTGCTTCATGCTGTAAAACACGGTCTCGGATGCCTTTGCCTATATAAAAAGGCTTATTCACACCGTTAACATTTTCGCATAGCATATAAACATAATACGCATCTTTTTCTTCGCCCAAAGTTGTTGAGATCCTTGAGAGCTCATTCTCATTCATAGCTTTTACTCCTTTTTCCCATAGTAAGTGTACCGATTATCTACATGAAAATCATAAAACAAGATTTGTAATTTGTCAATACTAAACTTTCTTTTGATAACATCCAAGGATTTTGCGGTATCGGAAAAGACCCCCAACGGATATGAGACCGAAAAATTGTTGTCACTTTTCGGAAGCCGTTTTAATTCCAGAATAAACATCTCATTATCGGACAAATTCAACTGACTCAATTCAATACTCAATCTTTGCGCGTATTCTGTATACGAGATTTTGCCGCTATCTTTTTCCTCATCCGCAAGCTGCCTAAAAACACTATATTTCTCCGTCAGTGAGCACGGAGCGCCATATATTATATCAATGATCTGTTTTTTTGATAATTGATCATAATTATCACTTAAACAATCTCTTACTTCGTTTGATTCTATCAGATTTAAAATTTTATTCTTCATTGTGTTTCTGCTTTTGTCGTTATGTACCTCTCTCAAAAGTCTCTACGGTCATTTCAACGGTTTGACAGCATCAGCACCGCAGCAAGGACAAAGATTGTCTGCTCTATAGATCTTGTCCGGATACTTTCCGGACATCAAACATTTCCTGCACCACGCGGCACCGCACTTTTCACATTTACACATATTAGCTCCGCTTGTTTTGCATAATGGACAGTATGCCATTCGTCTCACCTCCTCCTAAGATAACTATGACTCAATCCTTATCTTACTGTTATAATACCACAAACGATGAGCACAATCTTCCCCATCTCCGTAATGATAGATAGATCCCTTAGGCATTGT
Organism: Candidatus Ornithomonoglobus merdipullorum; assembly: GCA_018714695.1. Taxonomy (GTDB): domain Bacteria; phylum Bacillota; class Clostridia; order UBA1381; family UBA1381; genus Ornithomonoglobus; species Ornithomonoglobus merdipullorum. Next base: position 1,746 of record DVNB01000123.1, read on the forward strand.
AACACAGGCAGAATAAAAAACATATTATAACTGTGCAAGGCTCAAACTTTGCTATCACCGATAAACGCCGCACGGGCACATATTTATGTGTCCCCAATGCGGCATCTTGCGGAAAGGAGATGCAGCTATGTTCAGGACAGTTTCCGTTATAGGCGGAGATCTCAGGCAGCTCACGCTTGCCGATCTGCTCGAAGCGGATGGCTACGACGTTATAATCTTCGGTTTTGACAGGGACATAAAAACCGGAGAGCTCTGCTTGGCGCGCGATATCGATGAGGCGCTCTTGGCGGATATGATCATCCTGCCCGTCCCCGTTTCATTTGACAACAGGACCATCAATATGCCGTTTTCGGATGATCCGCTCATGATAAAAGAGCTCGTGTCGGGGATAAACCCGCTCTCTGTCGTATTCGGCGGCAGGATCTCACCTGAGCTTTCGGCGGCGTTGGGTGCGCGCGGGATCATGCACCGCGACTATATGAAGCGAGACGAACTCGCCATACGCAACGCCGTTCCGACAGCGGAAGGAGCGATAGAGATCGCAATAGCCGAAACGCCTATAACCGTCCACGGCAGCAAATGCCTTGTGCTCGGCTACGGTAAGGTTGGAAAGGTTCTCGCAAAAGCTCTTGACGGGCTCGGCGCAGTCACCTATGTTGAAGCGCGCAAATACGCCGATCTTGCGCTCATTGAAAGCCACGGATGCATCCCGCTCACGATGAATGAGACAAAAACGAGGATAAACGAGTTCGACATCATCTTTAACACAATCCCCGCCCTTGTACTGACAAAGGATGTGCTCGAAAAAGTCGATCCGCGCACTCTTATAATTGATCTTGCCTCAAAGCCCGGCGGGGTGGATTTCAAGGCAGCATCAGAGCTTGGGATAAAGGTCATTTGGGCACTATCCCTTCCGGGCAAAGTCGCTCCGGTGACGGCGGGGATCATAATAAAAGATACCATCACAAATATCATAGGCGAGCTCGGGCTCTGAGCCGTCTTAAGCAAGCGATGCAAAAGCATCCTATCATCCCGAGCGGAAAGGAGTTGATCAAAAATGGATCTCAAAGACAAAAAGATAGGCTTCGCTATGTGCGGCTCGTTCTGTACCTTCAAAAAAGCCATGGCTGCGGCAAGAGCCGTAAAAGAATGCGGTGCGGATATCATGCCGATAATGAGCGAGACATCGTATAATACCGACACACGGTTCGGAACGGCGGAAGATTTCAGAAATGAGCTCAAAGAGATCACGGGCAAGGATATAATATCGACCATAAAGGACGCCGAACCGCTCGGTCCAAAGGCGATGCTTGACATTCTCGTGATAATCCCATGTACCGGAAACACTCTCGCTAAGCTCGCCAACGGCATCGCCGATTCCTCCGTGACGCTTGCGGCAAAAGCACACCTCAGAAACTGCCGTCCGCTCGTGATCGCCGTTTCGACAAATGACGGCCTCGGCGCAGCGGCTCAGAATATAGGGAAACTCCTTGCACGCAGACATATTTATTTCGTTCCGTTCGGGCAGGATGACTGCATACATAAGCCCAACTCGCTTGTGGCAAACTTCACTCTCCTCCCTGAAACGATAGAGGCTGCTCTTGATGGCAGACAACTGCAGCCGATACTCGGCTGATTAGATAGATCTTGCGCGCGCATCGGGCATGAAGGCTTATAAGCCCGGGATACAGCAAAGCTGCGGCAGCTATTATGATACGGCTGCCGCGGTTCTGTTTCAAAAGTAGTTTTTGATCTCTGTCCCGTGATTGGCACAGGAAATTTATTGTAACCCTTCATACGCCCTTCCATTAAAGGCTCCGGCTATATGTGAAATATTTGTTGACTATCACTTACCGTCATGGTATAATATTTGTGGAATTAAAGTCTATAACAGAAATGGGCAAGGAGATATTATGGATAAAGTATTAAATGAGATAAGACGAATAGCCCTTGATCACGATATAAATAAGGTCGTCTTGTTCGGTTCAAGGGCAAGGGGTGACAACACCCCCAAGAGCGATTATGATATTGCCGTATTTGCTCATAACATGGATATTTCCGAACAGGCACATTTTTTGGAGGAAATAGATAATATAAGAACGCTCAATAAGATAGATGTTATTTTTATAAAAAAACGCCATATTGACACAGAGCTGTATCAGAATATTATGAATGACGGAGTGGATATAATGAATAAATTTCAGATAAAATTAAATAATTATAAGAATGCACTTTCAAGACTTCATGAAGCAATAGAGGAAGAAAGCGCAAGTAAAAGCCTTGCTGTAAGAGATGGAGCTATACAGCGTTTTGAATTTACCTCCGAGCTTGCATGGAAAACTTTACGTGAGTATCTTTTGAGCGAAGGTGTAACCGATATAAACAGTCCCAAAAAGGTCATGCGTGAAGCGTACAACAATGACCTTATAGAAAACACAGAGGGATGGCTTCGTATCCTTGACGACAGAAATCTGACCTCTCATGTATACGATGACGAGGATGCAGCGGACATTTATAACAGGATAATGAATGAGCATATCAAGCTGTTTGATGAATTGGAAAAAGTATTGGATAGACTATGATAAAGCAGCCGCCGTGACTAAACCGATAATAGTCACGGTGGCTGTTGTTTTAGCTCAAAATATCCAAATACTGTTTTAGGCGTTCCGCAACATATCCACCTATCAGCTCCGCCATAGGGGATATATCTCCGTTTTTATAGAACTCATCAAACGCATTATAATATCTTTGCCTGTCCGTAAATTTCACATTAACAGCAGGGTAACCATTTTGTATTAGGTCAAGATTAAGTATCAGCCGTCCGCAGCGCCCGTTTCCGTCAATGAATGGGTGTATGCCTTCAAATTCAAGATGAAATCTCGCTATGCGCTCAATGGGGTACATGTGTTTTTTCCTGTTCTCGTTCTCGGCTAAAAGCTCTGTCAGCTTCTGTTCTATCAGGTACGGCTGTACAGGTTCTGTATATGCTCCCATGATAGTAACGGGTATTTTTCGGAATACTCCTTTGTCATTTGGTCTGTCTATCAGTATCAATGAGTGTATATGTCTTATAACCCTTTCCGTTATCTCTGTATCCTTTGCAATATCCTCTACATATAAAAAAGCGTCTCTGTGTCCGACCGCTTCCAGATGGTCTTTCAATGGCTTTTTGTCGATGGTCATTCCCTCAAGTACCATTGCCGTTTCTCTGAGAGTCAGCGTATTACCTTCTATCGCATTGGAATTATAGGTGTAATCCACCATGAATTCCTCACGGAGCCGCTGTGCTTCTCCTGAGGTCAGAGGACGCTTTGTGTCAAGCTCGGCTTTAAGAGAGTCTATCGTGTCAAATAATTCTTTAAGTTCCATATCGTCACCCCGTTTCGGCTTTTCTGTATTAGGTATACCATTCCAAACGTCCCATGGCACATTCTGTTACTCTATTATCTCCACTCCGTACGGTTCAAGCGTGCCGTCAAACTCACTGCCGTCAAAAAGCGATACTCCGCGAAGCTCCGTTTTCACGCTCTTGTCATTATGGTTCAAAAGCATGGTATATTCCGAACCGTCGGCTGCGCGGCGCCTTATCACCTCTGTTCCCTCGGGATGCTCTATATACCTTGCGCCCGACTGCTCCGTTATGTACCTCACAAGCTTTAAAAGTCCCTCTCCCGAAAGGTCGCAGGCAACATAGATCACCCTGCCCTTTCCGAAGGTGTTTACCGTCACCGCCGGAGATCCCTTGTAGAACTCATCCTCATAAACCGCTATGGCGTGCGCTGTCTCGGTACTTATTATATCCCGCCATACTCGCGATCTTCCGAACCCGTCGGAAACACCTACCTCTACAGGCGATGAGTCAAATTCCTCAAGCCTTATCCCCGTAAGAAGTCTCAGTGCACCAGGCGGTGTCGTTCTCAGCATATTATTATCCTCGTCCCTTATGCCGCTCCTATAGGTGAGCACAAGCGTTCCGCCGTTTGACACATAATTCTCAAGAATACGCGCTTCCTCATCGGTCACGATCGAATACGCAGGCGCATATACCGCCTTGCAGCCGCCGCTCACCGCCGTTATAGGTCCGCATGCGGGATCCGTGCCTACTGCGAGATTTGCCGCATAATAATCGTACAATATCCCCCTATAGTCAAAATTCTCGGTATTGCGCTTTATTTTGCTGCTCCATGTATTCTCATACGACTTAACGATAAGAACATCTGTTTCGGACACCGCACCCTCGAATTTGGATGCGAGCCGCTTTATCTCCTCACCTGTCTTCTGTATCTCAAAATATCTTCTGCGCGGTATACCGTCATAATCTATAACTCCAAGCCAATACTGCTCCATACCGAACGGCGCCGATTTGAACCTGAAATACACCATTCCGTCGCAGCCGTGGGCTATAGCCTGATATGTCCACAGTCTTATCTGACCGGGACGCGGAGTGCCGCCGAACTTATCCCATCCGGCAGGGCCCGCCTGCTCCTCCATGACCCAGAAATTCTTGTTTTTCGCGCCCCTCATTATCTCGTGCGCCATCGCGCTGTTCTCGTAAGTCTCATGGTTCCACTGATTGTCGACATAGTTATCCCACGATACAAAATCGAGCGGTTCGGCAAGCTTATAGTAGTCTATATCCGAAAAATGGCCCATAAAGTTGTGCGTTATCGGGCGATCGGAGTATTTTCTTATTATGTCTGCCTGCGACTTCTCAAATCTCACCCATGAATCCGATGAGAACCTGTAAAAATCCATGTCCAGCGACGGATTATGCGACCACTGCTGTGCATTTTCCGGCTCACATGATGTGTAACCCGGAAGGATCACATCGTCAAAATCCTCATATTCCTGACTCCAGAACACTGTTCCCCATCTTCTGTTCAGCTCACCGATACTGCCGTATTTTTTTGAAAGTGCAGATGCAAATTCGCGTCGGCAGTTTTCACAGTAACAGCGCGTGCTCGCATGGCATCCGAACTCATTGTCTATCTGCCATGCCGCGACCGCCGGATGCTTTCCGTAGCGCTCCGCCATTTTTTCCGTTATTATGTCGGCGCGTCTTCTGTAATCAGGGCTGTTCGAACAGCATTCACGCCGTGAACCGTAACCGCGTTTTCTGCCGTAGCGGTCACGCATCAGAACATCATACTTATTCACCAGCCACTTCGGCGGCGCAGCCGTCGGAGTGCCGAGGATCACCTTTATCCCCGCCTCATGGAGCTTTTCCATGATCTCGTCAAGCCACAAGAAATCAAACTCGTCCTCTCTCGGCTCCAGTCTCCCCCATGCAAATTCGGCAATTCGAACAATATTGAAGTTCGCCTTCTTCATGAGCTTTATATGCTCACCCCATTCGCTTTTATCCCAATGTTCGGGATAATAATCAACTCCGAAATACATCTCATACCTCCGTTCCGGATCTCTTGAACGCCTCGTAAAGCTCCCAATCGGTCATATGATTGTCATTCACGAGCAGCGTCATGACCTTCCTGTCCTCCGGCGCGTATACTGCCTCTCTGTACCACAGATCGTGACGGGAGTTGTCACCTATCTCGCGTACGATACCCATGAGCTTTTCTATCATATATGCCGTATATTTCACGTCCGCAAAGCATTCGTTATAGTAGAACCCGTTCCACACTCCGTACTCTGCCGCACGCATAGCATCGTCCGCCGCTCTGTAAAGATCCGCGCTTTCACCTAGCGTCAGGAACGCGTGCTTCCAATCGTCAGACATCGCTGCACGGAGTCCCTTTACAAACTCTATCATTCCCTTTGCGCAGAAATAATGTATCCTTGCATGCAGGAGGACCGTCGCCGAAAACAATTCCTTTTCAGCCCCGGAAAACGTTTCGGCAGCATCAAGGCATCTGTTATAATATGCCTCTAGCTTGTGGATACCCGACTCACATACCCCCGAGAACACCTCAGCCTGCTCCAAAAGCGGCGCCATTCCCGCAAGCCATGAAAGATTGCCGGTCGGCTTTGACCTGTCGCGTATGTACTGATTTACCATATACCGAACATTCTCGTTGTAGAACTGCTCGCCTGTGTGCTCGTCCTCGGCTTTTCCGTAAGCGGGGATCGCATTATGATATTCCCTCAGACATTCCGCAGCCGCGGCACTGCCTCCGAAATACTCCTTTGAAAACTCCTTACTGTGGGTTGTATCTGATATCTCCCGTCCAAACCATTTCTTTCTCACCGCATCAAGGAAGTACACATGCGGCCTTATATTCGAACAGTTTATGACCCAGAAATCTGTCATATTCTTTGCCGCCACTTCGCTTAACTGGCTGTTAACAAAGTCAACCGAGTTCTGCAGCATTGTTATATGATTTGCCGCCTGAAGATCGTAAAACGACACATGATAATATATACCGCCATGCTCGACAGGCTTCTTTGGCATTGACGATACACTCGGGCTGTGCGCGTCGCGCCTGCGCGCCGTCATCCTGCCGTATCCGTTGTCGGCGCTGACCTTTATTATGTCCTCGGGGAAATCTATATATCCCGCATCATAAAGCTCCATTATCTCTCCGTACAGATTCGTGCAGAACACAGGATCCTTTACATATTTAAGCACGATCTGCCTTTGAAGCTCAATAAGCTCGCTTATCAGCTTGCCTCTTGCCTCATCCGTCGCATATTTCCCGGTCTTGTCGTCACTCCAGAACGGATAGTCACCCTGACCTCTGAACCCGAGCGTCCATATGACGTTCATGTCCTTCTGCTCGATGACCGCTTCCTCCCATAGCCTTTCAAACAGCTCGGGGTACTCGTCATAGCTCGGATCCAGCCCGGGATACGCCCTTACGAACATCTCCGCTCCCAGCGGTTCCGCATGATGCTGTGTTATCCACAGTCCCATATCGGAGGCGATCTCACGGTATTTTTTCGAATTTTTGTCCGTTCCGGGGATCACCGTATTTCCTCCGCAGCGCAGAAGCGCCTCGAACACCATACGCCAAGGCTCGTAGCTGTCGCCCTCTATATTCCATTTCATTATGAGCACCTCGTCGTTTACGAACCAGCCGCGGTATTTTACGGCAGGGCGCTCACCCGTGTATCTGCCGTATTCGACAGCTATTCTGTCTGTACCCGCGAATTTCTGATCCATCCAGAACCAGAACGGCTTAACGCCGAGAAATTTTTCACTTATGTATAAAAGTCCGTAAACAAATCCAAGGTCGTCCCCTGCGGTAACCGTTATCTCTTCAGCGACATCGATAGTAAACGTCTCCGGCTCAGCCGTATTATCATGCCTCAGCACGATATTATTCCGCTCTGACGCCTCCCCCTGGAATACTTTTCTGATATCACGCCTTAATATCCCGACAGCGTTTCGCACCGCTCTCGATTCACCGGCAGCCACATGCGTGCCGGAATTCAAAATAAACTGCATATTTCCGTAACCTCCATTGCACATCCTATTCAGCGGACCGGCTCCGCTGTTCATGCTTATATTTTAACATAAACCATATCGATTTTCTAATGATATATTGACCAAAACATTGCAGATATTATCTTTATTGCGGCTCCGTACCGCAGTAAATACCAATATCGTACCGATATAAATATAGTACCACAATTCCACAATAATATCAATACATTTATGCTTTAATATTTTCCCCGAATCCCCAATAACCGCAGAACGGCGGAAAAGCTTTACGCTTCTCCGCCGCACACTTCTTATCCGAACATTTTATCCGTTCTCTCAAATACAGCCGCTGCCTCGGCTCTTGTTGTAAAATCAGCCGGAGCGAACGTTCCGTCCGTTCTGCCCTGCATGATGCCGTTCTCCGATACCCATTCCACAGCTGTAAGAGCATAGCCGCTTACGGACTCCGCATCAACATAGTTTACATTTCCGCTTACAAAAAACATAGCAATTCTACCAAACGACACGAAAAACGACGTAAACGACACACTTCATTAAAAATCCTATGGATTTGGGGTTGCAGTTTTGTATCTAACGTGGTATAATTAGCTTAAATGAACATCTTTTGGGGACTGCGCCCGGCATGGGGCGGGATCCCATTTTTATTGAGGTTATTATGGACAAACAATTAAAAAAATTCAGGGGGATAGCTCGCTTTCTGAAGGGGAATCTTCATTTCCTCATTCTTGCCCTGTTTGCGGGAATGCTCAACACTGCGTTCAATTCCCTCACACCGCAGATAATACGATATACGGTCGACCATATAGTGGACCTCGGCGCCGCAGGCAACACGCGTTTCCTGCTATATGCCGCCTTAGCGGTGCTTGCAAGCGCCGCGGCGGCAGGATTCTTTACTTATCTCAGCAACATCTGGAACGCAAAAGGCTCGGAGGGCTTTATGAAGACCATGCGGGACAGTCTGTTCCGGCACATTCAGCGGCTGCCCTGCTCATGGCACATGAAAAACAAGACAGGCGATATAATACAGCGCTGCACAAATGATGTGGAGACAATACGCAGTTTCCTGTGCACGCAGCTCACCGAGGTAATAAGGATAGTTTTCCTTATATTGCTCTATATATCGATAATGTTCTCGATGAACGCGCGCCTCTCTCTCATCGCTCTGGCGTTTATACCGTTCATAATCGGATATTCCGCTTTCTTCTATTCAAAAATATCGAGACGTTTCCTCGCCGCCGATGAGGCGGAGGGCGAGCTCACCGCCAAGGTCCAGGAGAATCTCACGGGTGTGCGGGTAGTCCGCGCATTCGGACGCGAATCGTATGAAACCGAACGCTTTGATGAAAAGAACGATACCTTTGCCTCGCTCTGGATAAAGGTAGGCAGACTTATGAGCGTATACTGGGGGGCCGGAGATCTTCTTACCGGCATACAGATAATGACGGTCCTTATCGCCGGTACGGTCTTCACGGTCCGAGGCGATATATCGCTCGGCGAATTTACGGCATTCGTTTCGTACAATGCCTCTCTCGCCTGGCCCGTGCGCAGTCTTGGCAGAGTGCTCTCAAACATGAGCAAAGCCGGAGTTTCAATAGACAGGGTGAATTATATCCTGGACTCCGAGGAGGAGCCGGAAAATGACGGCGGGCTAAAGCCGCCGATGGACCGGGACATAGAGTTTAAGCACGTCAGCTTCAGCTATAACGGCGGTCACCGCGTCCTCGATGACGTTTCCTTCACCGCAGCAGCCGGTACGACTGTAGGTATCCTCGGCGGTACAGGGAGCGGCAAATCAACGCTAGCCGCGCTGCTGGACATGCTCTATACACTGCCGCGGGACTGCGGCAGCATAGAAATAGGCGGTGTTGAAATAAGAGACATCGACCGTGCATATCTCAGAAGGAATATAGGTATAGTTCTTCAGGAACCGTTTTTGTTCTCCGGCACGATACATGAAAATATAGCTGCGGCTTATACAGGAGCCGATGAATACGAGGCTGTGCGGAGCGCGGCGCGGACGGCATCCGTGGATGAAGCCATAGAGCAGTTTACGGAAGGCTACGACACGATCGTCGGTGAACGCGGAGTCACACTCTCGGGCGGTCAGCGACAACGAGTGGCGATAGCGCGGATGCTGGTCAGCGGAACACCGATAAAGATATTCGACGACTCACTTTCGGCAGTTGACGCCGAAACGGATATGAAGATCCGGAAAGCCCTCTCACGTGAAACCAAGGGCAGCACGGTGATACTTATATCGCACAGAATAACAACACTGATGCACGCCGATAAGATATTAGTGCTTGACCGCGGAAGGCTGATCGAATCGGGAACGCATGACGAGCTATGCGCAATGGGCGGAATGTACAAGCGCGTTTACGATATACAGACAAACATAGACGAAACATACCTCGGCGAGAGTAAGGAGGCGTGCGATGAAGATTGAAGAGAAAGAATATACCAAAAGCTTTGATATACGTATCTGGAAGCGTGTACTGCCGTTCATAGCGCCTTTTAAAAAGACGGCGGCAGCGATAATAATTTTCAACATCATGTGCTCGCTGGTCGATATAGTTATGCCGCTGTTCCAGCGATACGCGATAAACCATTTCATAGCCGAAGGGACGCTTGACGGAATATTACCGTTCGGAATACTTTATGCGGCGGTCATATTGTTCCAATTCATAAGCGTTGTTATGTTCACGCGCGGCAGCGCGTTCCTTGAGATGCAGATAAGCAAATCGATGAAGCGAGCGTGCTTTGTGCATCTGCAGGATCTTTCGCTCTCATATTACAATGTTACGCCCGTCGGCTATATCCTCTCACGGGTCATGAGCGACACTGACAGGATAGCGACCATGACGGCATGGAACGTATCTGATATGATGTGGGCATTTTTGTACGTGATAGGCTCATTCGCGGCGATGATGATGCTCGATGTGAAGCTTGCGCTCATAATAATGCTCATAGTCCCAGCGCTGGCTGTGCTGACATGGTACTTTCAGAATAAAATACTTAAACTGAACAGGCAGGTCCGCAAGATAAATTCAAAGATAACCGGAAGCTACAACGAGGGGATCACCGGGGCGCTTACTTCAAAAACACTTGTTATCGAGGATAAAAATCTTAATGATTTCAAAGGGATAACCTCCGAGATGAAAACGGCATCGGTAAAAGCCGCGCGGCTCAGCGCCGTATACGTTCCGCTCGTACTGTTCTGCGGTTCTCTTGCCACGGCTATAGTATTGAGCCGCGGCGGCAGACTTGTTATGGAGGACATTATGCTAATAGGCACGCTTTCGGCATTCGTATCGTATGCCGTTGGTATCTTTGAGCCGATACAGCAGCTCGCAAGAAACCTTGCCGAGCTGATCTCCATGCAGGCGAACATAGAGCGCGTTACCGGACTTCTGGACGAGCCTACCGGCATATCGGATCCGCCCGAAGTCACAGAAAAATACGGCGACAACTATTCTCCCAAAAAAGAAAACTGGGAGCCGATACGCGGAGACATCGAATTCCGCGATGTGTCCTTCACATATCCCGACGGGAACGAGGAGGTCCTGAGCCATTTTGATCTCAAGGTCCCCGCAGGGACGACAGTTGCCATAGTCGGCGAAACTGGAGCAGGGAAAAGCACGCTTGTGAATCTTGTGTGCCGTTTCTTTGAACCGACCTCAGGCACGATACTCATCGACGGAGTCGATTACAAAAAGCGCAGCAGATTATGGCTGCACAGCAGCATAGGCTATGTGCTGCAGGATCCTCATCTTTTTTCGGGTACTATAGCCGAAAACATACGCTACGGAAAGCCTTCTGCAACAGATGAAGAAGTCATAGCCGCAGCTAAAGCTGTAGCGGCTGACAAGGTAGCCGAAGCCTTTGATACAGGTTATGACACCGATGTCGGCGAAAGCGGAGACAGGCTCTCTACCGGTGAAAAGCAGCTCATATCCTTTGCACGCGCCATAATTGCCGATCCAAAGATATTCGTGCTCGACGAGGCGACCTCGTCAATAGACACCGAGACGGAACGGCTGATACAGAACGCTGTGAACAAGCTGCTGAAGGGCAGGACTTCATTTATAATCGCGCACAGGCTATCTACTATACGCAGTGCCGATGTAATACTCGTCGTGCGCGGAGGCAAGATAATAGAGCGCGGCACACATAATGAGCTGCTGAAGAGAAAAGGCTACTATTACGATCTCTGCGTACAGCAGTACAAGGAAGAAAATACAGGCTTTGAATAATGACCGATCATATACAGACCCGCGGCGCTGTACGCTGCGGCAGACTGAAAGGAGATATCAATGGAACAGGAAAAGAAACAAATGAAGCTCGGTGTGCTTATAAAACGCTTTCTCCCCTACTTCGGAAAATACAAGGGAATACTGATATTCGATCTGGTATGCGCATCGCTCACCACGGTATGCGACCTCGTTTTTCCGCTGATAGTGCGGAATATAACGGATCTTGCTGTAAGTGATCCCGCGGCGCTCACTATCGCATTTATAGTGAAGCTGGGCGTTCTCTATCTTATACTTCGTCTTCTCGATGCTGCTGCTAACTTCTACATGCAGCATACCGGCCATGTGATGGGCGCGAAAATAGAGACTGACATGCGCCGAGACTTGTTTTCACATCTGCAAAAGCTGTCGTTTTCATATTTTGCAACGCATAAGGTCGGACAGATAATGTCAAGAATAACGAGTGACCTCTTCGACATAACAGAATTTGCTCACCACGGTCCCGAGGAATTTTTTATTGCCGGGCTAAAGATAACGGTATCCTTTGTGATACTCTTCGGCATAGATCCGCTTCTCACGATCATAGTGTTCGCGGTGCTGCCGTTCATATTCATCTTCGTCAAGTTCTTCAACACGAGGATGCGCCGCGCATTCAAGGATCAGCGCGTTCAGGTCGGAGAGATAAACTCACAGGTAGAAGATTCGCTCCTTGGTATCCGTGTGGTAAAATCGTTTGCCAACGAGCAGATCGAAAAGGATAAATTTGATCAGGGCAACAGAGAATTCCTGCGTCTCAAGAAACTCGGCTATCTATATATGGGCGGATTCGGCAGCACGAACCGATTCTTTGAGGGCGTGATGTATCTCACAGTCGTTGTTGCAGGCTCGCTGTTCCTTATGAAGGGCAGCATATCCGCAGGCGATTTCACGGCATATCTTCTGTACGTAAGCAGCCTTTTCGCATCGATACGCACGATAATCCAGTTCACGGAGCAATTCCAGCGTGGTATGACGGGTATTGAGCGTTTCTGTGAGATAATGGACGCGCCGCAGGACATCATTGAAAAGCCGGATGCAAAGGAGCTGAAAAACGTGAAGGGAGAGATCGATTTTAACAATGTGACCTTCCATTACAGCGATGATGACACCGAGGTATTGAGCGGCATTGATCTCCATGTGCCGAGCGGCACAAGCGTAGCGCTCGTGGGGCCCTCCGGCGGAGGAAAAACGACCATGTGCAATCTTATCCCGCGCTTCTACGATGTTACAGAGGGAAAGATAACTATAGACGGCATCGACATAAAGGATGTCACATTAAGATCGCTCCGCTCGTCAATAGGCGTTGTACAGCAGGATGTTTACCTGTTCTCCGGAACCGTCTTTGACAACATCGAATACGGAAAGCCCGGAGCATCGCGTGAGGAAGTAATAGAGGCGGCAAAGGCCGCAGGCGCTCACGAGTTCATATCCTCACTTCCCGATGGCTATGATACATACGTCGGCGAGCGCGGAGTAAAGCTCTCGGGCGGTCAGAAGCAGCGTATCTCAATCGCACGCGTATTCCTAAAAAATCCTCCGATACTGATACTTGACGAGGCCACCTCGGCACTTGACAACGAAAGCGAAAAGATCGTTCAGGAGTCTCTTGAACGCCTTGCGGCAGGAAGGACTGTGCTGACCATCGCACACAGGCTTACAACGATAAAGAATTCAGACAAGATACTCGTCCTGACCGACAAAGGGATCGAGGAAGAAGGCACGCATAAGGAGCTTATAAAAAAAGGCGGTATATACAGCCATCTCTATAGCATGTATGCCACGATGTGAGCAAAATATAGTTAATATTTCTTATATATACAGGAGACCATTCCATGGAAAATACATCGATTTTAAAGCATGGCTTGAGCGGCACTGCTCTAAAGCTGTTCGCGCTCATAGTAATGACGATAGACCACATCGGCATGCTTCTGCTGCCGCAGTATCGCATACTTCGCGTGATAGGCAGGCTTGCATTCCCTATCTTCGCCTATATGATAGCCGAGGGCTGCCGCTATACACACAACAAACGTCTTTACTGGGGTCGAATGGCTGCTCTGGGCATAGCCGCACAAATAATATATTATGCAGCTGACAGGGATCTCACAATGTGCATATTCATAAGCTTTGCCCTTGCGATACCGCTTATATATGCGCTCCACAGCAAAAAAAACGCGCGTTCGATGCTGCTGCTTTCCGCAGCTGCATTCGCGCTTATTGTATTCGTTACGATGCTGCTCCCTGAGCTGATCCCGGGCTTTAACGTCGATTACGGTTTCTGGGGTGTAATGCTGCCTGTGCTTATCTCACTCGGCAATGACAAGCGCCGGCGGCTCATACTTGCAGCGATAGGTATAGCAGCCGTAAGTCTGTCGCTCGGCGGAATACAGATCTGGTCGCTGCTGTCGCTCATCCCTCTTGCAATGTACAACGGCACAAGAGGCAGGTTCCCGATGAAGGCGCTGTTTTACATCTATTACCCCGCGCACCTTGCGGTACTTTATGCAATATCGATGATAATATAAAAAATACCGCGGCTGCGTCTAACGTAGCTGCGGTATTTTCATTAATTACACAGGATAGACCTTGTTCTCTCTGTCAACAAGCGTGTTGTCGACCTTGTCAAGATTTGCTTCACGGTATTTGAAGAACTTGACCGCTACCTGATCAAAGAGCGCATATGAGAGCACATCCTCCGGCTGGCGGATCCACTCCGCACATTCCTTCTTCAT
>DVNB01000019.1 GCA_018714695.1 Candidatus Ornithomonoglobus merdipullorum
AAATAGGTGAACAAATGGCTTTATTATGCGGTTTTACAATGCGTAATAAAATGACATGAAAAATTCTTTTACCATCTACGAACCAGTAGGTCGGGGGTTCGAGTCCCTTAGGGCGCACCAAATAAACGGCTCAACCATGCGGTTTGTGAGCCGTTTATTTTTTTGCAGTTTTGTCAAATATCTGATTTTGGGGTTTATTGCATAAAAGTGCACACGTGTAAGTTTCGCAGCAGCTGATTTTGTTTATTCGCAGTTCACCATGCTCTCCGCAAGGACTCCGTAGCCGGAAAGAGGATCATTTACGAAAACATGTGTGACGGCGCCTGCAAGCTTGCCGTTTTGAAGTATCGGTGCGCCGCTCATGCCTTGAACGATGCCGCCGGTTTTTTCTATGAGCTCCGGATCAGTGACTTCAATAACGAGATCCTTACCGGAGCTTGAGGGCGGTGTGACACGTTTTATATCTATGGTGTATTCCGTAACGCCTTTGCCGTCAACATCGGCGAGTATCGTTGCCTCTCCTGTTCTGACCTCGGAGGCGGAGGCTACCTCTACCGGCTCGCCTTCCGGTTCGTTTTCAAGCTCGCCGAATATACCGAGCTCTGTATTGTCGGTGATGCTGCCAAGTTCCGCGCCGTCAATGTCGCCGGTTACAGCTCCGGGACTGCCGGCGTCGCCCTTTTTGACGGAGGTTATTGTACAATTTTGTATAATACCTCGCTCTATGGGCATAATATTGCCTGTATCAACATCGCATATCGCATGACCGAGAGCGGCGAAATGTGAGCCGTCTGTATAGGTCAGGGTGCCGAGCCCGGCAGTGCTGTCTCTGAGCCAGAGCCCGAGCTTGGGGCCGGAGTCGGTCTCTGCGGGGGTGAGCGTCACTTCCCGCTTCTTTCCGTCAGATTCGACTGTCAATGTTACCGTACCGGCAGCCGAGGCGACGGCTTCCGAGAGCATCTCGTTCGAGACGGCGGCGGTGCCGTTTACGGCGGTCACGATGTCACCCTTTTTTATGCCGCTCTTGTCAGTGGGGCTGACATTCCTCCCGGCGGTATCGGTCACCGCCGTTGTGCCGACGACTATCAATCCGTCGGTATACATCTTTACGCCTATGCATTCACCGGAGGGGATGACATAGCTTCCGGCATAAGCATGGGTGTGAACGATGAATGCGGCTGCTGCTGCGCAGACATAATTTAAGGTTTTAAGCAAATTTTTATCACATCCTTTCGATACTGTTTATTGACGCGGTGCCGTCTGCCGCGCAGTAATATCGTCTGATTTTCGGAGGTTTTTTATACTGAAAAACTTATTCTTAAATTGGTTCAAAAAAGTATGGAATTTTAAACGCGGATATGTTATACTAATACTGTTGCAGCTAAGCTGAAATTTGAAAGGTGAAAGTGTGCGGACGCTCTGTGTCCGTATATCAATAAAATGACAGAGGGGATAATGATTTCTGATATGGAAGATTATTTAAAAGGTCTTAACGATAAGCAGCTTGAGGCGGTGAAGACCATCGACGGCGCGCTTTTGGTACTCGCGGGAGCCGGAAGCGGAAAAACCACTGTGCTTGCCGCAAGGATAGCATATATATTGCAGAATACATACACTCATCCGTGGAATATACTTGCCATCACGTTTACAAACAAGGCGGCGAATGAGATGCGGGAGAGGATAGGAAGGATAATAGGCGGCGAGGTCAAGGACATGTGGGTCGGAACCTTCCACTCGATATGTGTGAGGATACTTAGGACATGTATAGAAAGAGCCGGCTACGGGAAGGATTTTGTGATCTACGACAGTGCCGATTCGCGCACAGTCGTAAAGGAATGCATAAAGGAGCTTGGGCTTGACGAGAAGGTATTTCCCGTAAAGAGCGTCCAGAGCATAATATCAAATGCAAAAAACGAGATGGCGGATCCGGAGGAATTCGCAGCCGTGTATAAGAATAATCCGCGTATGCGGGATGTGGCGGAGGTGTACCGCAGGTACAGGATAAAGCTCATGAACAACAACGCGCTGGATTTTGACGATATAATCCTGCTGACAGTACGCATACTTAAGGAGAATGAGGATATAGCGGAAAAATATCAGGCGCGATTTCAGTATATACTTGTAGACGAGTATCAGGACACGAACAATTCACAGTACGAGCTGATACATATACTGGCGGGAGGATACGGCAATATCTGCGTTGTCGGCGATGATGATCAGAGTATATACAAATTCCGAGGAGCCAATATAAACAATATACTTGGGTTTGAGCGCGATTACAGGGATGCGAAGCGAATAATGCTGGAGCAGAATTACCGCTCCACCTCAACGATATTAAATGCCGCGAACGCAGTGATCGCTCATAACAAAAAACGTATGGGCAAGAAGCTGTGGACGGCGAGCGGCGATGGTGAGAAAATAACGGTATATACGGGTTATACCGAAAAGGATGAGGCGAGATTCATCGCGTCCGAGATAGCAAAGGAGTATAAGAGGACAGGGACGTACAGCGGATGTGCTGTGCTGTACAGGATAAACGCGCAGTCACGCGCGATAGAGGAAGCGTTCATGCGTGAAGCGATCCCGTATAAGGTGCTTGCCGGGCTCAGGTTCTATGACCGCAAAGAGATAAAGGATATTATCGCATATCTGAGGCTTATATATAATCAGGATGACGATGTGAGCCTCCGACGCATAATAAACGAGCCGAAGCGAAAGATCGGCTCGGTGACTCTAGACAAGATGCAGGAGCATGCGAATGAGAGCGGGATCAGTAATTTTCAAGTGGCGGACCATGCAGCTGAGTATCCTGATCTTAAGTCGGCAGCGCCGCGCCTCAAGGCATTTGCGGATATGATAAAGGAATTCCGCAGGCTTGCAGGGATTCTTACGGTGTATGAGCTTGCGGAGAGGGTAGCAGCCGACAGCGGTTATCTTGCCGCGCTCACCGCCGAGAACACAGTGGAGTCGCAGACCAGATTGGAGAACGTAAACGAATTTATGGCGGTAGCGAAGGAGTATTCGGAGGATCCGGAGTACAGCGGCACGCTCGGCGAATTCCTCGAATCGGTCACACTTGTTTCCGATATAGACGATTATGATCAGGAGCAGGACAGCGTAGTCATGATGACGGTGCACAGCGCAAAGGGACTTGAGTTCCCGGTCGTGTTCCTTGCCGGACTGGAAGAGGGGCTTTTCCCGAGCCAGCGCTCGTTGGATTCGGACGAGGATATTGAGGAGGAGCGGCGTCTTTGCTATGTTGCTATAACCAGGGCGAAGGAACGACTGTATGTTACAAGAGCGATGAGCCGCGCACGGTTCGGTCAGCGCGTACCGGCACTGGAGTCAAGGTTTTTCAGGGAGATACCGGCAGAGTATATAAACGATGCCAGCGGCGTTGCTCAAAAGGCTGCGATAGGTCTTGCAAAGGCAGGGTTTGAGCCTATGTCGGAGCGGAGAATATATGCTGCAAAAAAAGAGCAGGAGAAAAAGCCTGCCATGGAGGGATATTCGTTCCGCAGCGGTGACAGAGTCCGTCACCGCAAGTTCGGCGACGGGACCGTGGTATCGTCGCAGACGTTCGGCAAGGATGCCATAGTTGTAATAAATTTTGACAAAGCGGGCACGAAACGTCTTATGGCGGCGTTTGCAAAGCTTGAGAGGATATGAGGAGGGAGTTTATATGGCGCTTGATGCTGTTGCGGTAAGCGCGCTCGTTGATGAACTGCAATGTCTTGTCGGCGGCAGGGTCGATAAGGTACATCAGCCGGAGAGGGATGAGATAGCCGTCTATGTGAGGACATATGACAGCAGCTACCGTCTTGTGCTTTCGGCGAGCTCGGCAAATCCCAGAGCGCATCTTACCGAGCACACAAAGAAAAATCCGGCAACGGCGCCGCTTTTCTGTATGCTGCTTCGTAAGCATATAGGCAGCGGTAAGATAACCGCTGTGGAGCAGGTCGGATTTGAAAGAATAATAAAGATCTCGGTGGAGAGCTATAACGAGCTTGGAGATCTTACTGTAAAGTATCTTATAACGGAGATAATGGGAAGGTATTCGAATGTGATACTCGTCTCGGAGGATGGTACGGTGATAGATTCCGTGAAGCATGTCGACGGCACTGTGAGCTCCGTAAGAGAGATACTTCCCGGCGGAGTGTATGCTCCGCCGCCCCCGCAGAACAAGGTGCCCTTGACCGAGTTCGGAGCGGATGACACGATACCGTTCGATCGCCCGGTAAAGGCGGATAAGGCGATACTGTCCTCGGTCGCGGGGATAAGTCCGCTTACGGCGAGGGAGATAGTGTATTCGGTATTCGGCACAACGGATGTGAATGCCGCAGACGTGAATACCAATAAGGCGGCAGAGCTGAAGCTTGCCGTCATGAAGCTCGGAGAGCGGGTGAGGAATAAGGACTTTTCTCCGTGCATAATCACTGATAACGCTACCGGAAAGCTTATGGAGTTCTCGGCTGTCGACATACGTCAGTATGAGCGGCTTGCATCGGTGCAGAGTGCCGGAAGCATGAATGAGGTGGTGGACGATTTCTACTACCGGCGCGATATGCATGACAGGATGCGCCAGAAGAGCGCGGGTATAGTGAAGCTTCTGAACAACAATATAGAGCGTGTTTCAAAGAAGCTCTCTATTCTTGAGCGGACAGTAAAGGATGCCGAGAACAGGGAGGAATATAAAATAAAGGGTGATCTTCTCACTGCAAACATATACAGGATGCAGGAGGGTATGAAAGAGATAGAGGCAGACAACTTCTATGAACCGGGCAGTGCACCGATGAAGATAGCTTTGGATCCGTCTTTGTCGCCTTCAATGAACGCGCAGCGGTATTATAAAAAATATAATAAGGCAAAGACGGCTCTGGTGGAGGCGGCAAAGCAGATAGAGGCTGCGAGGGCGGATCTTGATTATCTGGAGAGCACGCTGTATGTTGCTGAGAATGCAGAGACGATAGAGGATATAGATGCTGTAAAGGACGAGATGGCGTCTCTGGGCTACATATCCCGCCGAAGCAAGCAGACAAGGCGGAAAGCAAAGGAGAAGTCAAAGCCTATGCATTTCGTATCATCCGATGGATTTGATATATATGTTGGCAGGAACAATACGCAGAACGATTATTTGACATTGAAATTTGCCAATACTTCTGATCTATGGTTCCACACAAAGGATATACACGGCTCGCATGCCGTCATAAAGCTGGGATTGGATAAGGACGTGCCTAAAAATACAATACTGGAGGCTGCACGGCTTGCGGCGTATTATTCACAGGCTAGAGAGTCGGCGCAGGTGCCGGTAGATTATACGGTCATAAAGAATGTGAAAAAGCCTAACGGCGCAAAGCCGGGAATGGTGATATACGAGGGCTATAACACGGTCTACGTAAAGCCCGGACTTATAACGGACGGCGAAGAGCATGATGCATGACGAGCTCTCCTGCTGCCGTCTTTGTCCCAGAGAGTGCGGGGCAGACAGGACCGCCGGCAGGCGCGGCTTCTGCGGCGCGGGAGTGGGCGTGAGGATAGCGCGGGCTGCGCTCCACTTCTGGGAGGAGCCGTGCATAAGCGGTGAAAAAGGATCGGGAACAGTGTTCTTTTCGGGCTGTACAATGAGGTGCATATACTGTCAGAATTACGAGCTCAGCGTCAATAATCTTGGGTATGATATCACCGAGGAGGAGCTTGCGGGAGAGTTTTTAAGGCTCGAAGGCAAGGGCGCGGAAAATATAAACCTCGTCACACCAACGCCGTATATACCGCAGATAATACGAGCTGTGTCGGATGCACGCTCACGCGGACTCTCTTTGCCGGTCGTGTACAATACGGGCGGCTATGAGACTGAGCGGTCGCTTGTGTTGCTTGACGGGACGGTGGACGTATATCTGCCGGATTTGAAATACATGAGTGAGAAGACAGCGGTGGGCTATTCTGCGGCAAGGGGGTATCCGGAGATCGCAAAAAAAGCTCTGGACGTCATGTTTGAGCAGGTGGGAGAACCCGTTTTCGAGAACAGCATGATGAAGCGCGGCATGATAATCCGCCATCTCATGCTGCCGGGGCATCTGGCTGATACGGTAAAGATAATAAACTATGTGCATAAGCGGTTTGGAAACTCAGTGTGGTTTAGTCTTATGAGCCAGTATACGCCTGTAAGGCATATTGAAAAATATCCGGAGCTCGACAGACGCGTGGAAAAGAGAGCTTATGAGCTTGCGGTGCAAAGATGTATGGATCTTGGAATGGAAAATGTATTCATACAAGACGGCGAAGCGGCAAAGGAGAGCTTTATCCCCGAGTTTTCGGGCAGCCGCGAATGGTAAACTCATGTTGCTTGGGGTGATATTCATGGCAAATGTAATCTTATGCGTTATATGAGCTTTGAAATATTTATATAGCAGTGTGGGAATTTTGCGGTTTGTGGATGAAATGCAGCAATAGAGTTTGGGATATTGCGGTGTGATTGACCTCGCCTGTTTATCGGGCGAGGTCGAATAGTTCAACAAAATTCATGTTTTGTCATATATTTAAAATTTTCACTTTTATCAAACCGGTACAAACTGTTGGTGCCGGAGCAAGCATGCGTCTTTTTTGTATATGCCGGAATTGATGGTACATATATTT
>DVNB01000124.1 GCA_018714695.1 Candidatus Ornithomonoglobus merdipullorum
TTTCACTCGCAGCATTCGTCGTGTGGATAACCTCATTTTTACGCAAAAATTCTCAAAAAAATTTATTTTTATTTTCTACGTTTTGCACAATGCCTTTATTATGCGATTTTTCATACCTGAGTAGTAACAGGTAAATTTTTTATATACATGGAGCCGCAACCGAAACAATGCTCCGCTTAAAGGCTGATTGTGATATTTCTCCATGGCAGCTGTACAAAGCCGCAGCGTTGCCGCTTCAAACAAGATCAGTGAAACGCTGTATGTAAAGCGGCCGCATACTTCCGAGTCCATCCCATATAAACATCCTGTATACTTCCGTTTCCGGTATATCTGCAACAAGCTCCGTTACACTGTCCGGCACAAGCTCTTGTTCATCGATCGTTATGTCCTTAAGCGTATCATTTTCATAACCTGCCGATATTAACGCGGCAGTCTTGGTCTCATTGGCGTTATTCTTTATGCCGACTGTCACTCTGCCGTCTGACGCGACCGGCTCCGATATCTCTATATCCGATATCATCTCAAGCTCTAACTTGTCGAGCCTTGCGGAGTCATAGTTGTTTTTCCTGCCCTCTATCTCTATGATATCACCCTGCGTCAGCTCAAGAACGGCAGTATACGTTGTAAGTGTAAGACTGTCCGCGCTCGCCGAGCCTAGGTCAGAGTCAGCCGTCCATTCCCCCTTCAGCTTATTATTTACATAGAGTTTAAACACCGCTGCGCCATCATTCTCGTCAAAATATGACACCTTTAGCACATATCTGCCGCTCGCGCCCGTAAACCGCGCCCTTGCCGTACCCGCGCCGGAGCTGTTCGCACTGACGCAGCCGCCGCCGGAAGCAGCGCTGTTGCTCTCGTAAGCATAGCCGCTGAGATTCATCTTCTCCGCCTCTATTTCCGTTTCAAAGTCAGGGATAAGCTCCGAAGGATCCGCGCCGTCCACTTTAAACTCCGCGTCCGTATCAGCATAGATCGGATGCGCTCCATCGCTCTGCCGTATCGCCGACTTTATGCGCTCACACCGCGGCGCAGCCGAGCCGCCGCTTGCGACGATGCGTTCCGAGGAGCCTATAATGCACGCTCTCGCCTATATCGAGATGAATTACACAAAACCGATAACTCTTGAGTTCATAAGCGAATATGCGCATATGAGCCGTTCAAATTTCTGCCTTGTGTTCAAGAAGATAGTCGGCGACACATTCATAAACTACATAAACACTCTGCGTGTCTCGCATGCGCACCGGCTGCTTTTAACGACCGATCTTTCTATATCGGCGATATCGGCAAAGTCCGGATTCTCATCAGTCGACTATCTGACAAGGGTATTCAAAAAAACACACGGCACAGCTCCATCCAAGCTGCGGTGCAAATACAGATCATAATGGATAACGAGCGATGCACGCTCTCTCCGCAGCGCCATAAAAAAGGACCGGCGCCGATGCGTCAATCCCATTCTTTGGTGTTCGATTTTAATATCCCTTAGCTTCAAGTATGCGCTCGACCGCGGCGTCTATCGTGCTCTCGGGTATCGTGCCGTCCTTTACCGCGCCCAGCACCTCATTATAGGCGGCTTCAAAATCCGTAACGATCACCATATCATTCCCGGCGAGCACCGCCTTTGTGTACGGCGTTTCGTACTGTGCCATAGCCTCCATAGACATATCGTCGGTCATGATGATACCATCATAGCCGAGTTCTTCACGCAGTATCTCATGCACCGGTCCGGAAATGGACGCGGGCTGTGTACTGTCGATACTGTTCACTATGTTGTGCGCAACCAATACAGCGTCGGCTCCCGCCTCGATGCCCGCTTCGAAAGGCACAAAGTCGTTCTCATAAAACGAGTCGAGCGGACGGTCATCTATCGCTATTCCGGTATGCGTATCCACATTGCCGCCGTAGCCCGGGAAATGCTTTAGGCATGACATCATGCCGTGCTCCTTCATCGCTCCCACTACCGCCGACACATATTCCGCCGTCGTTGCGGCGTCCTCGCCGAGCGCGCGGTCATATATGAAATCATCGGGATCGGTCGAGACGTCCGCCACCGGCGCCAGATTCATTGTTATGCCCAGATCCGCGAGCAGATCCGACTTTTCGGCAGCATTTTGGGCAAGCGCTTCAATACCGCCGAGCTCATAGTAATATCTGGGGTTTTGGTACTTTTCCCCGGCGAGGTTCGGATTCGAGCTCACGCGGACGACCGTGCCGCCCTCCTCGTCTACCGAGATGATAGGCTCGATCACACACGCGTCCTTGTAGCTCTCGATCTTGTCCTTTACCTCGTCCTTTGTTAGTCCCTCGAAATCCACACCGAACATGACTATCCCGCCCGGCTGTTTTTCAAGTATCGCGTCCATGTTCGCATCGTCGCATCTCACCATGAAAAGCTGCGCCACCTTTTCCTCGATCGTCATATCCGTGACAGCCGCAGCCTCGGTGACCGCCGCTTCAGTCTCCGCCGTCGGCTGCTCCGCCGCGTCATTACCGCATGACGTGAAAAGCAGCATCGCCGCGGCTGCCGCCGCAGCCATTGATATTCTTCTTATCATTCCGATCCCCTTTCATCAGCCTTACGGCGTAACGAGATTTATTGTCTGGGAGTCTCCGTCCCACTGCACCTCAAAGCCCGCCGCGTCAGCTATATCTCTTATCTTGAAATACGCGTCGCCGTTTATGTTGTACGCCGTTATTGCAGTGCTCCTGCCGTTTACGTATATCGGCATATCATTCTCCACCGCCTCTATCTGACCTACCGTGTCTGAGGACAGCTCTGTTCCGTTAGGCTCGTATTCCTCGCCCGGCACGATATTTATCCCGTTGTCCTCGGCGTTCCAATCGATATTGAACTCACACGATGTGCCGACAAGCACCATCGCCACATCCCTGATCCTGAAATAGTTCGTGTCATTTACCGTATAGCCCACAACGCCTGTCTCTTCTCCGTTTACGAGCACCCTCGCCTCCGATGGAGCCGCGGAAAGATTGTTCACCACGTCATAGCGTGAAATGAAGTCCTCGATCTTAGTCCTGTTCGGATATCCGTTTTCGAGCAGATTGTTGCTGTATTTGTCTATATACGTGACGTTCGTATACGGACTTACGTCAAGCTTGTTTATCCTTGTCGCAGTCATTGCCGATCCGTTAAATTCAAGCTTGTAATACGCGATATACGAGCTGTAACGCGGCACCTCATGACCCACAAATATGTAATTGTCGTTTTTGATATAGACATCGATATTCTCAAGGCACTCTCCTATTATATTCTGCGGCACCTCTATCTCCGTTATCGCATTGTCCGTCATGGTGAACCCGCATCCGATATTCCCGTAGGTACCCTTCTTGACAACAAATGCCTCCGGTATACCGTTCCGGTCGAGGTCTGTCAGCACAACATCGGTGTAGGTCGGATCCTGCGCGATCTCTCTCATGAGCCTCGTCACAAATGCGTCTCTCCAGTTCTCGTTTGCCGCAAACACGCCGGGCTGTATGGCCATAGCCGCCGCTGCCGCGAGAATGATCGAAATAATCTTCCTTTTCATTTAATCTCGTTAGCTCCTTTCCTGCCGATCTCGATTTTCAAAGTTTCAAATATTACGTTTATTGTCACCAAATGTAATAAAGTGAAATATAACATTAATATATTTGTAAACATTATAACACACGTTTTGATAATAGTCAAGATTTTTTAAAAATAGATTGCATTCGTATGCCTGATATGCTATAATTAACTTAAAAGGGAACTACACGATCATGGACAGCTGCGGAATTTATGTTCTACAGTCACATGATAAAACGAAAGGAGATATCCGGTATGCAGTACAGAAAGCTTGCGGGTGAGGATGTTTCGGTACTCGGGTTCGGACTTATGCGTCTTCCCGTACACGACGGCGATCCCGCAAAAATAGACAAAGAAAAGACATACGAGATGATTCAGTACGCCATCGACAACGGCGTGAACTATTTTGACAATGCCTATGTTTACCACAACGAGGCAAGTGAAAAGATCGCGGGCGAGATCCTTGAGGAGCACGGTCTTCGCGACAAGGTCAAGCTCGCGACAAAGCTGCCGACATGGCACGTAAAGAGCGAGGACGATGTTATGCGTCTTCTAAACGAGCAGCTTGAGCGCTACAGGACCGATCATATAGATTATTACCTCTGCCACGCTCTTGACAAGGACCGCTTCGACAACATAATTATGAAGTATAACGTCCTTCAGACGCTTGAGCGCGCAAAGGCGGAGGGAAAGATCCGTCACATCGGTTTCTCGTTCCATGACGATCTCGATACCTTCAAGCGTATCATCGATTCGTATGACAAATGGGAATTCTGCCAGATACAGCTCAATTACATAAACACGAGCTATCAGGCAGGCATAGAGGGACTTGAGTACGCCGCATCCAAGGGCATAGGCGTTGTTATAATGGAACCGCTTCTGGGCGGCAAGCTCGCTGAGCCATCGCCTCAGGTGAAAAAAGAGCTGCCCGAGGGAAAGACTCCGGTGGAATGGGCATTCGATTTCCTCTGGAACAGACCGGAGGTAAAGCTCACGCTTTCCGGCATGGGCACCATGCAGCAGGTCGAGGACAACGTAAAATATGCCGGCAAGGCGGCAGTCGGGATGCTTGACGAGGCTGAGCTTGCGGCGCTCGGGAAGGCAAAAGAGGTATTCGACGTGATGGCGCTTGTGCCGTGCACGAAATGCGGATACTGTATGCCCTGTCCGTTCGGACTGGACATACCCGGCATATACGAGGCATACAATCAGATGCCCGTTATCGGCGGCGACAAGGCAAAGGCGATGTACAGAAAGCTCGAAAAGGGCGCCGATGCCTGCAGGAAGTGCAAGAGCTGCGAGAGGATATGCCCGCAGGGCATAGAGACCTCCAAGCTCATGCCGCAGATCGCCAAGGCATTGGGATGCTCTTGAGTAACCACGGAAACATCGGATAAGAAGGAGTCCACCTTAAGATAGGGATACAACTCACGAAATTCCTGCAGAGCGACCACCGCAGAAACGCTATCGTTTCTTCTCGCGTCAACGATCCTAAAGTATAATGGCAAATCGAGCTTCAGATCGTTGTTGTAAGTCGATAGGAAATAGCCCATGTAGCCATAGAAGTAAACTTCTTTGCTGCTGTCCCAGCCCCAAGCGGCGTTGGGGTCTGAGAACCGGCGGCCGCAGGAGCAATTGAAGACACCATTATCTTTGCAATTGCAAACGCGTCTGCCAACGGGTGAAGCTTTAGTCTTGATACACATACCGTCACCGGCGATATCGAGTGTTTTAGGAACCACTGTCCTTACGCTGACATGAATCCCTCTCTGTGCCAATGCTGTGTGCATACGGCGCGACCCATAGTTATCATTATCCGGATACTCTTTAAGAATTTTTCGGATTTCGACCAGAAGAAGCTGCTGCTTTG
>DVNB01000002.1 GCA_018714695.1 Candidatus Ornithomonoglobus merdipullorum
TCGGTGACAGTGAGCGCCAATGGGAGCTATTTTTGAAAGGGCAAATATTTTATTAGCCGTATTATATATTGCTAAACGATTACCAACTGTAACTGCGCTATCTGCGGCCAACGCAACAGCGTTCTTGTTCATTATGCAAATCCCTGCACTCATAAGAATCCTCCTTTTTCATACCATTGTTTACAATTTCAGCTGAATATTGATACGAATACGAAGCACAAATTATCAATTGTGCTCCGCATTCTTCCTCAATCCATGCGGCTCAAGAATTAAATTATCGCCCGTTTTCTTGATCTTGTTGGGAATATACTCGATAAGATCCGATATGTCACATTCCAATGCCTCACATATTCTGTCCAGATGGTCAATGTTCAGCCGTGCACACATCTCATTATAAATATCGCTTATTGTATTCGGTCGGATACCGGTAAGCTGTGATAACTGCTGCTGTGTCATCCTCCTTTTCCCCAACAATTCAGATAATTTGATCTTGATCATCGATTTACACCTCGATAATTATTATATCATTTATTGTTAATAATTATCGTAGTTCGTTATTATTTATCGAAATTTGATATTAAAAATTTTTGATGATCAATTCTTTGTATCTTTTATTATCTTTACCAATGGATAAGTTATTCTGCCGCTCAACTTCGATAATATTAAGCTCCCTGTAAAGCTCCCGAATATGAGGATCGTCATTATAAGACAAAATAAATTTGCCTTTTATATCTAAAAGTATGTTGCACAGATCCAGATGGTCATTATCCGAAAAGCGTTCATCATACATATGCTCTGAGCCATAATAAGGAGGATCCAAATAAAACAATGTATCCTCTTTGTCATACGATGCGACTATGTCTTTGTAATCTCTATTTTCAATCATCACTCTTGACAATCGTTTTGAGATCGCCGAAAACGCTGATACCGCATCAGGTATATTAGGTTGTTTTCCCGCTGTAAAGGATTCCGCTTTTGCCCCAAAGCTGTGCTTTATAAGTATGTAAAATCTGGCTGCCCTCTGTATATCAGTTAATCCGGCACACTGTAACTGTTCCTTGAAACAATAAAACTGTTCACGGGAGTTCAAAAGCAGCGAAAGTTCATGCTGCAGCTCCATGCAGTGATATTTCATGCAACGAAACATATTTACAAGATCACTATTCTTATCATTGTATATTTCTATCTTTCCAGTATACTCAAGGCCGAAGAGTACCCAACCGGCACCGCCGAATACTTCAACGTAACGCTTGTAGTCCTCAGGGAATTCATTAATAATATATTTTCTGAGCAGCTTTTTGCCGCCGACCCATGATATAAAACTATTCACAAAATCACCTTTCAATAAATATTTGAGGTGTAATCGGTGATATGTGAGCCTTACATGGAGTTATAGCTTCACATTAATAAGCTTACATATGAGATTGACCGCCCGCCTTATCATTGCGCATATACGCAGATCCTTGTCGTCAAGACCGAGCCCGTCACCGGTTCCCACGATTATACCGTTGTCCACACACCACTGCACACTTTCGCGAGCCCACTCGGGCATGTTCTCATCGATATAGTTGTATATCATCTTAGGCGTATTGATCGCCGTCTGCAGTGCAACTATCTGCTGTCCCATTTTGTTTATGATATTGTCCTTTGACTCTATGAGTCCCTTCAATTCCTCATACTGTGTCACTGTAAGTCCTCCGTTTCCGTTCATATAGTTTTCTATCAGCGGCTTCAAGTTCGCCTCATATGCCGCCCTCGTGTTCCCACCGAAAAACGCCGTGCCCGGACATGTCTTTGCTGATCTGCCGGCAACATAATCGCCCAAGCTTCCACCGTCCGCAGTCCACCACGCATGATATGTCACCGCATCGGTGCCAAGGTTGAACCGTTTCAGCAGCTCTCCCACAGCTGAGACTATCGCCTCTTTCTGGGCTGTAGTCATGCTGTCGCCGCCGCGGTCAAAGTTGCCGAGGTTCTCTATGCAGATCGCTCCGGTATTCGCACCATATATCCCGGCAGGAGCGCTGTTTAAGCTTCTTCCGGTAATAATTGTACCATCGAGGCATATGGTGAACTGTTGTGCGATATCTGCCCAACCGTTGCTGTTCACATGATAGCTCTTCATGCTGTTCTGCCAATAGAATGCGTCCGGGTGACCATTCCATGAGCTGTAGTCCGGCTGATATGTATGATGGAGCTGTATTCTTTTTATACTCCTCGTTACATTCTGTTTTGCAAGCCAGCCGCCAAACTCAGCGGCTGACATTGCAGTAAATCCATTTTTAGTTTGCACAATATCACCTTAATCCTTTATGCTGTTCGGCGCGTCATACTGCAGTGCCCGCGAGCTGTCGGTCACACCGGTGCTCGTGGGGTCTACGATCGCATTGTATACCGACACCGCGACCGTCAAAATCACATACGGATTAGACACCGCCTGCACAACGACGTCCCATATCGCACCCCAGCTTGTCATGTCCTGCGCCGTCAAGCCAAAGTATGCGAGTATCGGCGTCACTATCGCGATAGCGATGCTAACCCAAAAAGCGGGATTCTTAATTCTTACTCTCCAGTTTATGTTCATTATTCAGTAACTCCTTCCTGTCCGGAAGATCCATATATTTATCATGTATATCATCCATTACGCCGTTGACTCCTAACGAATGATATTTCTTCCACACGTTTTCAAAGTTTTGTTTTGCGTATATAGCCGCATATCCTTTATCAAGCGCCTTATTGTACTCACTTATCATCTGAGCACGCAGGAGCGCCTGTATACCCTCCTGTGTTGCCGTGCGCTTTATATCCGCATCCTTTATACGCTTGTACAGCGATTTATACGCTATAACGCAAACGGTCGGAAACCCTATGCACGACAGCACAAGAGAAAGTATATCATACCATTCCACAGCATCATCACCTTTCATTTTTATTTGTGCTGTTTATTCCGCATCCTCAACTACGAGCGACTCCAAGCCGCTCTCTATCAAGATCTCCTTGACCTGCTCCTTGAGCAGTCTCGGCACATCCGTGTACTGCTTCTTGCCTAAAATTATCTTCTGAGCCCAAAGCATTGCCATCACCGTGTCCACCTCCTTCCCGTAGATCAATCGCAGCAGCAGCCTAAGCATAGACCATCATGCTCATTTCAAGCAGGCACTCCTCGAGCATTTCCATGCGTTCATTTGCCTCCTTGAGCTGTCTCTGCGTCTCGCTGAGCTGCTCTTCATGCGTCCACTTCTTGCCGTACTCCCACCATTCATCAAAGCTTGCTGTAAGCTCATCGGCGAGAGTGTCACTGTACGCATGAGTAAAGTATACCTCATCGGCTGTGTATGCCGTTATACTTTCCCCGTTTTCATTTGTGTACTGCGTCTCGGATATATTTTTACGCAGCCATACATCCGCGATCCCCACGTCCTCGCGGTGATTGATCTCGACCGCCTGCAATGGGCTTTCACTTTCTGTTTTTGTCAGCATATATTATCAGCTCCTTTCGCTCCTATGCTTATAGTGTTGTTAGCCGCCTTAAAAGCTCCTTTATGCCTGCAAATAAAATTATATGAGTCACTGTTCTTGAGCCAGCCATAAAGTGATGATGTCTCACGCGCAAGCCTCAGCGGGATATCTTCGCCGTCTGCCATATACCGTTCAACACTCAGTACCTTCCGCCGCAGTCTGCGAAATATACGCTTGCGTACTGTCGTACATCTTCTGCCTATACGATAGCCCATCATGTCGATCACATCACCGTGAGTCTTGCCGTCTTTGTCATAATACTGTACTCGGAAAAGCCTCCAGCTGTCCTTCAGCTCAAGCTCCAAAAAGTCAGCCATGTACTGCCTCAGCATTTCAAAGCCCTGCCGCAGCTGATGTTTATTGCCGCCCAAGAGTAGTATATCGTCCATATAGAAAAGAACATGATCCGCCAGTCTTACACGTTTTGTCTGCCCTCGCCTTGTCTTTGTAATTGCAAGCTGCTCTGCCGCATAATGATACGCGTACGATAAATAGTAATTACACAGATATTGTGAGAGATACGAGCCTATAGACAGGCCGCTGTCAAACTGCTTTATCAAGATCTCCATGAGCCATAGCAGTGATTCATTCTTTATATCTCTGTTCAGAAGTTCTATAAGCCGTTCCTGATCGATGCTCGGATAGCACTTCTTAACATCAGCCTTTACAGCATATTTCGTTGTCTTTGGTAATCGCCTAAGCCACTTTTCAATTGCTCTCTTGCCGTATATCTGACCTCGCCCCGGTATGCTTGCGCATTGATATACGCCTATCTTCTTATCAAACAGCTCCTGCGCACCTCTCACGGCAATATAGTCATATATTTGATGTATCATCGACTCTCTGCCTATATCCCGCTCTTTACCGCTGTGACCGTCTATGATGATCTTGTGCTGTACATGCGGCAGCTCCAAAGTGCGATTTTTGATATTGACGCTTATTTCAGCCGCAAGCGACTTTATATTGCCTCCGAGCCGTTCTGCCATGGCTGTGCGGCGCAGACTGTAATCTATGGCGTAGCCATCGCCGGTATTGTGCCTGTAGCTTTTAGCGCTGCATATGCGGCATACTTCGCCGCGGCTTTGCTCACCATATTTTGAGAGCAACTTATGTACCTCGACCCGCTCCCACTTACCGTCAAGGCACTCATATATGCAAGCCTCGATAAATCCGACATCTGTAATATCGACGCCTTTACAATACCTCTTCATATATAAACCTCGTTATTGTCTTTCTGTATCTAAAGGGCTTTCGGTTTGTACTACTGACCCCGCACAGCGTCCTTCTCGCAGCTGCGCCCCGTACTCCTTGCCGTTTCCGGGTTGCGGTTTCGACATTATTTTCGGCATTCCGCCGAGGCCGGAGTTTTTCTCCGAGCGATCTCACAGGACCGCGACATAGGACGCATTTATGATCAGAATTGCGCGAGCCGATATTCCAGTTGGCGTTCGACACGGCATTATTGCCGTTCCAAATGAACAGACCGGCATTGCTGCCGTTGTTCAGGTTGCCGCCGAATAGAAGCTCGTTGCGCCCTAAGTCCCTAATTTTTATTGCAAGGGGAGATCCCCTTGCGAACCCCCGGCTACGCGGCTTCGCCGCTTCGCCCGCTCGCAGAAAGGCGCGAGCCGACATACCAGTAGGCGAACGACACGGCAGAAGAGCCGTACCAAAGGAACAGACCGGCAGAGCCGCCGAAGTACAGGGAGCCGCCGAATAGAAGCTCGTGATTTGTGCCGCCGGAAATGTAATAATAGTCGCAGTAATACGTGCTCGTACTCCCTCCGACCGTTATGGGCAGCCTTACAGACGGATGCGCGGCATCACTGCCCATCTCTTTTACGTACCCGCCTGAGCTTGACAAGCTATAGCCGACTTCAATATAGTCGGATGATACGTTTGTCGTAAACTTTGTACAATCGTAGCAAATATAAGCCTTGTAGTTGCTTATTATAACGTCACTCATGATGGTATACACGTTGCCGTATAAGCTTTCGACACCTCTGTATTTCATGGGATAGTATCCGTTAGTATTGCTCTTATAGCTGCCGCTCGTGCCCTTTACGCCGTCAGTCATGCCGGTGTACCACGGCATTGTGCTGATATAGCACTCCGTTGTTGTGTCAAAGGTATCGTCTCCGACATCGAGATATATCGCGGTATTGCTGTCATCATATGCTTCCTGCGAAAGCACACGCTTACGGTTTACTATAGAATTCATTGATGCAAGATTTCTGTCGGTGCTGCCGGAAGATGATGCGGTGCCGACTGATACGGTGCAGCCGACCGGAAACTTTGACGCATTGGAATTTGACACTATAACGCGCGTTGCGCCTGTTTCCGCAACGGTTGGATGTATTTGAAAGTTAAGATTTACGCAGCCCTGCATGATACTCTGAGAATTACGTGTCGCAAACTCCACACAGAACATATCCTGCAAAAAGGCTACCTCCTTCGTGGTCATGCCGCAATATTGATTTCCCTTCTTGCGTATCTCTGTAAGCTGCGTATTGTGCGAAAGCCCGGCAGTCGTCGCGTTCCGGTTCGTGTACGTGTTATGAGCCGTCGGCACTCCGGAAATCGATGCAGCTAAACTGTCGGAGTTATATCCCATCTCATACGCCGCTATGTAAGCATACCGCTTGAGCCGCCCGTCAGGTGCTACAAAGATGCCGTAAGGACACCATCCCTCGTTCGGCCGGTATATATCGGTGATCTGTATCTCCTCATGTGTATCTGTAATGATATACTTGAAAAATCTCGTGCTCCAACGCACATACACATCTCCGTTCGAGCCGTCCACGCTGAAAGCAGGATCGCCCTCTATTGCCGTTTCGACAAATTCGCCGTCGCTTGTAAGATGGCCGTTCACGCGTGTAAACATAAAGCACGGCTCCAGGTCAAAATCATTTGCGGCCGCAGTCTCATCGGTAGAAGCTGCCGCCGTCAGCCCGACCGCCGCTTCGGTGCGTTCTCCCGCCGGAGCGCTTGAGTATGACGCAAGCGGGAATTTTACGCCGTATATCTTGCCGGATGCGGTTATTGGTCTGTCGTATGACAGCCGCTCGATCGCATCCGCCGCACCGAGCACCGACTGCACACTTTCGTCAAGGCTCTCCTCGACCGCCTCTGCAGCAGCTTCCGCTGCTGCGGCAACGACTGCGTTTGTTTCCTCAGGGCTAAGCCCTTTTCCCATATCATAACCCATTGTTACCACCTCTTCTCCGTAATGCTTATCTCACCTGCAGACTGCACATATATGTATACCGTGCCCGCTCCCGCGAAGTCCGGCCTATACCCGTTATATGCGCCTCCTGCCGGGATGCTGCTGTATTTCCCAACGCCTTCGCTTGATGTGAAATCGCCCGTTGTATTGATGTATATATCATCTCCGGTAGCATTTCGTATGTCGAGCACCTTGCATAACTCATACTTTACGGCATAGGTATCCGCCGCTTCTGCGATTATCGTCATATCCGGTGATGTGCTTGTTATTTCAATCATTGTGTGCTCCTTCCATTATGTTTCCTGCAGTGTAATTGTTGCCTTTTGATATGATTCATAGCTGCCCTCTTCGATTTCGCCGCTTGCATCCGCCCAAGGTATAGTATCCAAGGACTGAGAGACATAAGAGCTTTGTGAAGAACCGATATATAAGCAATTATCTATAACTATTTCGGTTACAGGTGTTACGATCAACTGATTTGGATTATAACCGATTATAGATCCGGACATATTCTGTTGTCCGTTGCCGTATTGAACATATGAGCTATCCGAATTCGTTAGAGTCCCATTGTTTACTGTTGTACACGAAACCCATCTGTACCTGTAATAAGGATACTCACTATGCCCGTTATTCGTTATCTTGTATATAACTATCGTCAGTGAATTTATTTCATCTCCGAGACGGGCATTCGTGATCTGTTGTTTGACCTGTTCTATCAGCTCTTGTACAAAAGCTGTCGTTGCAAGTCTGGTTGAATTATCGCTTATGTCCGGAGTCGGTGCTTTTGGCGTGCCGGAGAAAGTAGGTGAATTTGTATTCGCTTTACCATCCCAATTGGATATATTGCTCGAGGATATCCCATCCAGCACCGATTTGTTGCTATGCGTATGCCGCTGTGAATATGCCGCATCCCAATTGCTCATTTTTTCGGATGATACTCCGTCAAGCACTGTTTTATTTTCGTGAGTATGAGCTTTCTCCGAGAGCTCCGGTATTTCCGTAACAGCAGTGCTGCCGATCCGTACCGGAGTCCCGTTTATGTAGATATACTCATTCCTATAACCATCTTCCTCAACAATGTATCGGATATTGTTCGATGGTGTATCTCCAAGCGTTACCGACAGCGTGTTTGCGATCTTCAAATTTGACTGTGACCATGTGTATACCTCAATTGCTGTTATTTCCGCACAGGTGTAATCGAGATAATCAAGTTCGCCCGACATATAGGATGTTCCGGTATCCTTGTTCTTTATTTCATATGTGACAGCTTTCAGTTTATTATCAAACAAAGCGCTGAAATGCAACCATGTATCAAGCGGTACAGTAGAAGCAGCATCGCCGTTTAACAGGAATGTATCACCGTCTTTTGTCCCGAAATAGATCGCTACGCCTACCGTATCATAGGTTATTTTACTTGATTCTCCCGGACGAACTGCAAGATTCACGAGCGACACATACCATCTGCTGCCCGCTGGTATAAAAACATCAAATTCAATAGATGCCTTATTCACATTGGAAAGGATTCCGGACAGGTCAGCCGCCGCCATGCCGTATTTATTCCCGGCATTGCTTGCACTGTCTATCTCAAGCCGGTCGTTTTCCTGATCATATTCCACTGTGCATCGTTCAATACCTTCGTAAACAATGTCTTCGGCAAAATCATATTCGGTGCATGTCGTAGGAAGCGACGACACTTCCCGCTGTTCGAGTTTGTCCTTGATATCGTCCCATGTAACATTCGTTATACCCGTTATATCTATTGACACATTTTCCGTTGCGCCTATGTCCACATATATGTCGATATCCTGTGTCACCGGATAACTGCCGCTGTAGGTCGTGATATAGTCGGCATTGTCGCCGTAATTGCTGTAAGCATATAATATTTCTCCGTCGTCCGGATCGTACGCCATAATACCGACCTCACGAAGGTAAAAATCCTTATCCGCCGAATAGATGCGTACTGCCATTCGGAATGTGCCGTCCGGCATGACCTGTTTCTCAAGTGTATCGACCGTTGCATCCACCGGACTTACAAGCTGTGTTATGTCCAATGTATCCTCCGTGATATATCCGTCACCGACTGCAACGCGTGTAAACCTTAGCGGTGCGCCGTTATGTACTTTGGCATACAGAGCTTTTCCGGCTTCCGTTAAATGCATTGCAGGAATTGCATAAGCCATTATTGATAACCCCTTTCATAGTTATTGAGTTTTTCCGCAGGTATGGCGGACTTCTTCCGCCGCCTCAGGATCGCTGCACTTGCATAGATTTTATTCGTCAACGTCCGCTTGAACGATGCCCCCTCAAGCTTTGCCCTAACCGGTTTCAGCTTGTTCAGATTCGATATAAAGGCATCGTGTGCTTCTTGTGTAACATGCGCCGGATATACGCTTTCAACATTCACGCGGAAATAATACGGTTCACCGCCGTACTCGTACCACTGCTCAACTTCACCGCCTCCAAAGGCGGCAGCAAGCAGATTGGTCATACTTGACACGGTGCCGACACGGATGTTATGTATGAACGCTGCGGCGATCACCGATCTTTTCTGGTCATCCGATAGATCGGCGGAATAGAACGGCGCATCCAGCTCCGCTGCCATTGCATCGAGCAGGGCAGCGGAGGCATTATCTATATCTGCCCAGAACAGTACACTTGAAAGTGTGTCATATACATATGCATTAAGTGCCTTTATCGCTCTTGACAGTGCCTTATATTCATCAGTCTTGAATGTGTGCGGTAAAATATCGAGTATCTCTGCATCTCTTATATTGATCATTGCATCCTCCTTATGTAGGATCGTAGCCGTCAAGCACGATCTTTTCAGCGCTCAGCTTTAATGTTCCGGTGCTTTTTCTGTAAACTACAGACGCGCCGCCAAGATCGATATTTACTGTGCCATCCTTTGCGGTGATCTTGACACCTGCAAACGCTTTTCCGTATCCGTCCGACACAGGCGGCGGCTGACCGTATGAAAATATTTTTCCCAGACAGACGCCTTCGCCTTTTTCATCCAGTATAGTGGCAACAAGCGCGCCTACCTCGGGAACATTGTACTCGTTCCCGAGGAGAGGAAGCCATCCTGAAACAATATTATTCTCCTGTGGATACGTCACTTTAACAAAACCGTGCTTAGCATCAATACTTGATATGCGTCCGGTGTAGTAACCTTCCATGAAAAAAACCTCCGTTTTGTCATTTCTTTTTATAGCCTTATATTCCGCGTCAGAATTCCTTCCGCCGCTTGTCGCGCTCATATTCTCTCATATAATCCTTGAATTCCGCAAAAGACAGCCGCATTGCCTGGCGCATAGTATCGGCATCAGCGCTGCCCGTTATTGTTATGTTCGGGCTGAATACGATACTCGATGTGCTGCCATCACTTTCCGAACCGCCGCGCTGTGGTCCGTTACGGCGCATCTCATCCATTACATCCTGTATCCACGCCATCATATCGGAGATGCTCATCCCATTGTAAGCTGCCGCTTCGTCAGATGTCAAAACTCTTTCACCCCGGTGAAGCTCCGCGATATACCCGTCATAAGGAACATAGTCGAGCCCGTCTCGGTGCGAACCGTCAATCATCGATCTTGACTCTGCCGCATTATATATGCGCGCTCCTCTCGGAATGTCCGCAAGCACATCTCTGCCTTCATACCACCAACGGCTGCCGTTATACTCGATCACTTCACGCGGATCGGGTATATTTTGATCGTTTACGTATGTAAGTCCTCCGCGCCAGTAATTAGTTCCGGATGCATTGTTCGCCGGCGGAGTGCCATTCTGCACATAGTTTACGGTGTATGTTACCGATTTATCCTGCAGGCTGCTCTGATACGATAATGCCGTTTCGATCTCGGCTTTTCCCGGAAACGATCCTTTTACTGTCTGTGCAACATTGACCGGTTTCAGCTGAAGTTGATTTTGTATCGCTTCTTTTAGTTCTGCTCGTCCCGTGAAGGTACCGGTAACGGTCTGAGTTGCGTATACATCCTTAAGGTTCCCGGATGCCTGCATTGCAGCTTCTATCTCTGATAAGCCGTAAACCTGTCCGTTTACGCTCACCTGTGCATTCTTGCTGTCGATCGTGGCAATGACTTCACCTGCTTTGTTGAGCACATCAATGTTTCCCTGTGCATTAACGCTGAGCGAAACCGCTCCCATACCCTGCAGTGCAGCCATTTCGCCCGTTGCCTCGTTTACTATAGACACATCTCCGTTAGCATTGACAGAAACATCAACATTCCCCTGAGATTTAAGACTTGCGATCTGGTTCTCAGCCTCCTCTATCACCGCAAAATTTCCGTTGGCATCTATTGTGATAGTCTTATTTTCCGGGATAAGGTTCATTGCATGAGCCATATCAGACAGCTTATCTGCAATACCGTCCGGAGTGGATATGCCTTCAAATATGCCCTGCATATCTCCGAGCGATTTCATATCGGATATAACAGCATTTATAGCATCGCCGCCGGCCGCTGTTGCCTGTGCAACATTTTCAAAGCCGTTCTGTATCAATGCCGCACCCGAGACAGCATTCTCTGTGGTCTCGCCGATCGCAAGCTTGTAGTCAATGAAGCTGTTTGCCATTTCTGCCGCTTTTCCGTCAGCGATAGCCGCCGCAAATTCAGTGTATCCGGACTTCGCCGCCGCAAACGATGTCGCAACCGAGTCAGTGTTCTTTCCGGCGAGGACCATTGCCTGACCGAGCTGTTCAAGCATTTGTATATCTGTATCCGTACCGAACGCATTACCTGCATTAACATCACTTGCCAATGCTTGTGAAAGGTACGTGCTTGCCTGCTCAACACTCTTGTCAAACTCGCTTGTACTTGAGGTACAGCGATCAAGTTCCTTATTGACACCCGAAAGCTGTAAGTTTGTCATGGAGAGTCCACCGTTTATCGCGTCAACAAATGCCTGTACCCCATATGAGTCAAGATGCTCTTGATCGAGGAACTGAAACTCTATGCCGGCAGCCTTAGCTTTCTGATAAAGAGCGTCCATATTGCTTATGTACTCGTCCTGCGTGGACAGCCCCTTCTCAAATGAGGTTCGGTACATCTCCGCACCTGATACGAGATCATTGTATACGGTCTGCATGCTTTCAAGGCTGCTCTGTTGCTTTTCAAGCTGAGGTATGCTTTCGGTATCAAGTTTATACTGCTCGGCGCCGCCCTGTACTTTATTTATGAGATCGGTACTTGAATCGATCAGCTCACTTCTTTCAAGCTGCTGAGCCATATTGATCGCAGTTTCAAGCTCAGATGTATCGGCATTGATTACAAGGTTATATTCCTCACCAAGCATTTGTGCTATCTCTTCAAGCCTCTGTTTCGCCGACTCTACCTGTTCCGTACTGCTGTTCGGATCCGCTATAACAAGACGGAGCGACGATACCTCCTGTGCAAGATCGTTGTACTTCTGAAGTCCGACCGATGCTTCCTCGATCTGAGATGCAGTTTCAAGCATTCCGTCTGCATAATGATATTTTCTGTTTGAGAAATAATCTATAGCTCCGGCAACTGCTGCTATACCGGCAGCCACGCCAACAGATGGCAATGCCGCCGCGGCTATGCCCGAAAGTACTCCGGTCACTATGCCGCCGAATGTACCTGCGGCTGTTGTCGCTCCTGTGAATGTACCGATCAAAGTCTTGAGCACTCCTGCAGCGCCTCCGGATCTTGCGATCGGAGCAAGAACTTTTCCGAATGATATAAGGCTGTCGATCCCTTTTATTGTTCCCGAGCCGAGCTTTATTCCGACAAAGGCTTTTGCTATACCCTTTGCCGCTGAAATGATATTGTCACTGTTGTCTATAAGCCCGCCGAGCAGATCGGAGGCAACCGGTATAGCCTTTTCGATACCTTCCGAGAATGTTTCAAACAGTGTCGGCATCTTTGCAGCAAGCGCCTCCGCCGCGTCTCCTACAAGCGGCAATATCTTCTGTCCAAGCTTGATCTGCTCCTTCTCAAAGGCATTGTTGAGAAGCGTCAGCTTGTTTGCGGTAGTGTCCGCAGCCGCCTCATACTCTTTCTGCATGCTTCCTGCATACTGAGTGCTGTCCGATACCTTGTCGAACTGCGTTCGCAGATTATCAAGATTGGCAAGCAGCGGCGCGATGGCTGCGATCGACTCATTTCCGAAATACTGTGATAATGCTGCAGACTGTTCCGCTTCCGGCAGCTGTGACATTGCGCCGAGCAAGTCTAAAATTGCACCCTTGGCATCGACCTGCATCCGGGCGGCAAGATCCGTCGCGTTGAATCCGAGCTTTTCAAGCACGGCTTGCTGTTTTTTCGTTGCTGCCTCACCGAGCGTCATTGCCTTAGTCATATTCTTGATACCCGTCGCGGCTATCTCTGCCTCAACTCCCGGCATCGCCGCCGCAAGTGCCGCGACCTCGCCGCCCGAAAGACCGGCTATCTGTCCGAGTGAGCCTACGCGTGATACAACTTCCGCAAGTTTCGTTGCACGTTCACTTGAGGTGTTTCCGAGATAGTTTATCTGATCTGCAAGGCTTTCGACCTCCGGCTGTGTCAGTGACATGGATGTTCGCCACTGCGCCATCCATTCGCCTGCCTGCTCTGCAGTAGTATCGAATGCTATGCCCATCTTGGCAGCTGATTCGGCAAAGCTGAGCAGTTCGTTTTCGGCAATGCCTGACTGTCCTGCGGCTTCAACAATGCTTGCAATATCATTTGCTGCCATCGGTATCTCTGTACTCAGATCGAGTATACCGTCATAAAGATCATAGTATGTCTCTGTCAGGTTACCGTTGGCATCACGCGCTCCGTCAACCACCTTTGCAACTCCGGCCATAGCTTTCTCATAGCTGATAGCCTTTTTAGTGCTGTCGACGATCAGACCTGCTCCGGCTGCTGCGGCTGCACCTGCCGCAACATTTACAGCCGTGTTGACATTCCTTCCGAGTGAGCCCAACTGCCGTTCTGCTGCGCTTATAGCATTCTGCAGAGACGGATCGAGAGCGCCACCGATCTTTATAATCAATTCCTTAGCCATTGATCCGCCTCCCGGTTATTGATCGCTTACAGATACTGCGAAATGCCTTCTCGCACGTCTACTCCGTTTACCTTATAGGTACCGTTGAGCTTGTCGATCTCGATGAATACGTTTCCTGCCTCATCCTCGACCTTGATATATGTAAGAGTCAGAGTGATCTTGCTGTCCATCTTGTCGGAACGTGTGAGTGTACCGAGTTCGATCTCTTTCGCAAAGCCCTTCGTGCTCACCTTCAAGCCGCCATAGCTGAAATCATGCGTATCTGTATTGATCTTTTGTGCCGCTCCGCGGAGTATGATAGATGTTGTCTTTGTGAGCGATATGGCAGATGCCGCTTCCTTATCGAATATCTGGAACGGGATCTCCATTTCGAGGTTTTCAGTCCTCATGCCCGGTACGTCTATATCTCCGGCGGCAAGCTCTGCTGTATATGTTTTTGAAGTGATCGTCGGTAATGTCACCTCGGAGCCGTGCCCGAAAAGCTTTTCCGATGCGTTATATGCCGAAAAATCAACTATCTGTGATGGAATCTTACTCATTTGTCGTACCTCCCAATATCGAATTTCTCAGTGTTTCGGTGTCGAAACTGAAAATATTCTCGATGCACTCGCCGGGAACATTCGCAGCAAGATTCGTCCTAAATGTAAATTTGCCGTTCAAGATATCCTCCGACGGATTATCATCCGCATTGTAGTACATAGTTCCTCCGGCTATGTATCCTGCCGCAGTATATGCTGCAAGCTTGATGTTTTCATCTGTGATGCAGTCCTCGACCATCTTTGAGGAGAGCGGGGAATCTATCACAGCAAAGTTCGAATTGATGAAGTCGTTCTCTATCCATAGGAACGAAAGCCTCGTCATGATCCAACGCTTGACCGGATCCGTTTCTCCCGGATATGCCGCCGTATTGTTACCCCAGGTATACCATCCGTTGCGTGATATTACGGTTACAATACCCTCGGCATTGAGTTCGTTGCCGTCCTCCTGATCGTAATATACGCTTGTCCCGTCACTTAGCACAACATCGTCTATATCGATCCTTTGATTTGACGGCGACTTACATGTTATCCCGTCCGAATCCGCCGCCTGATCCATTATCACGGCTGCAAGATAGGCTGAGAGCGCGATGGTCATATCATTTTTCTTGATCATCGGCCACACCGCTATGCAGTTCTCATTAAGCGTTCGCGACTGCTTTTCCTCGATAGCCGCCGCGCGCGTTTTTGCCGTCGTAGAGTCTATGTCGCATATAGCCATACCCTTGTAGCAGCCGTTTATCTCCGCCGCTTTTGCGGAGAGCGCCGCGCCTACCGTATCATCTGTAGTCCAGCCCGGAGCGGTAAGAATAAGCGGTACAACGCCGAGCATCGGATAGATCGACTTAATGACCTCCATACCCGTTCTTGCGTCCGTCTCTGTGTCCCATGCTCCTATGATATCCTTTGCTGTGACCTTTGACACATCTGCTTTGTTATATGAAACAGAGACTTCGCCGGTCTGTGTCTCCGCGAAATTGACGACAAGCTTTCCGTTGACCCACTCTGTCTCGTATTTGTCAGCAGTTATTGGTGTTGACTCTTTCTTGATAACAAGAGTCGATACGATAACGTCATCTTCTATCGTGATCACATTATCCGATACCGGGTAATCTGTTTCCTCCACTGCGGTAAAGTGCTTAGATGGATCCAGAACGTTAATAAACACGACCGGAGCAACCGAAAACGCTGAAAAGCTTGCATACATAGCCTGACAGAGGGTGTATTTTGCAAAGTCTGCAGAATATCCGAGCTTGCTTCTGCATTCCGCCATGTTATAGCATATAACGGGCTTGTTCACGGCAGCTGTCGGATCGGCTGTCATATGCACCGGAGCGGTGCCTATAGCGACCTGTGCGAACGTTGTCGTCACGGCTGCTGTCATTTCCGTATCTGTGGTACTGTTATAAATACCGTGTCTGTACATCTTTTGTCCTCCTTATTTCGATAATATTTCGGCGTATTCAACGGACTTTCTGTAGCAGAAATCCTCTCTGCTGCCCGCCTGCGCCTTCTTTTTCAGGAACCCGGTAAAATCCTCTATGGGGATCACAAGCTCCCTTATAAACGGAACGTTGAGTTTTTCAGGCACAGTGCCCGTGAGTGCCGTGTTTGACTTGATGCCCGGCAGGCTTGCCCCGACATAGATCATCGTTCCCTTATGGTTTTCCGCCGCCGCGCCGGATGTTTGAGTATCGACACCCTTTCTCTCCGGCACGGCTGCCGCGGCTCTTTTGCTTTTTTCGGCAGCGTCCGCTGCCGTTTGTGCGGCATCCGCTGCCGTTTTTACGGCTTCTGCCGTCTCTGCACCGGTTGTTTCGCCGGCTGTATTTTCATCAGTAGTTGTTTTGCTCCTCAGCATGTTATGCCTCCTTATCATAAAAATCCGAGCGGATCGTCAAAGCGCATAGCGTCAAGCTCCCATACCGTCACAACGTTGCCGATAAAATACGGAGTGGTGAACGCATCGCTGATGTTCCACTTCAGCGGGAACTTCATTCGGAACTCACCGCGGATCCCGACATGCTTTAAAAAATAATCGCGTATGCGCTGTATTACGATCATCAATGTTTCGTGTCCCGACATATTCTCGCTCTCATCCTTGATCGCTATAACGATCTCTACGGTGGTCTTCTGCGGATCCGAAGCTTTCTCTATCTCACCGCCGCACGTCTTGACTATACAGCACGGGAAATATGTATCTTCCTCGTCGCCTTCAAATTCCGTTGTGAGCGGTATATCGTGCTTATATACTTTAATGCCTCTGAGCTCCGGTATAGATATATCCGGCAGGATCTCATTTTCAAGGATCCGCTTTATCTCGTTTTGCAGTCTTATTTCAGCCATATCAGTTCAGCAGCCTTTCCAGTTCCGAGTCAATGCTGTCATGCAGCATCGCTCTGATCTCGTCCTCGATCGTCGCCCATGTATATCGGTTGTAATGCGCAGTCGGACTTGTGAGTGACATCATCTTTTCTATCGGCAGACGTTTTGACGTCATACGCACCATTATCGTATTGTAAAGAAACGCCTTGTTGCCATATTTGCCGATGCGCTTGCGCCCCTTCTTTGTGTTTATCACGGCGCTTACTCCGACACGTTTTCCGGCGTAATGACTGAAATGCGACATTGGTATCGCTCCGCCCTTATCACGGAGCTCGGCTATAAGATTAGCGGTCGTAGCTTTTT
This sequence comes from Candidatus Ornithomonoglobus merdipullorum, assembly GCA_018714695.1. Taxonomy (GTDB): domain Bacteria; phylum Bacillota; class Clostridia; order UBA1381; family UBA1381; genus Ornithomonoglobus; species Ornithomonoglobus merdipullorum. The sequence continues at coordinate 16,993 of DVNB01000002.1, forward strand.
TGAGCTGCAAATTGTTGATGTCTCCCTTTGCCGTATATGTCTTCTTTGTGATCCTGTCATCCATATTTTTAGCCTTTTTTGCGGTATTGTTGACCGCCGTGCGTATGACCATCGGAGCACGCTTTCTCATATCTCCGAGAGCTTCTCTTACGCGTGCAAGCTCTGAATCAAGATCAATGGTGATATTTATTGTCGGCATTATCTTCCTCCTGTCTTATGGAGATCGATCTTATACATCCCATCCTGTTCCGATACAGATACGACCGTATATGTTTTACCGTCAAGCTTGAGCATGGTCCCGACCTTCGGCTTACCGAAATCATCTGTTGAGATATAAAGAGCGATCCCTCCGCTGTAAAGTCCCCCGGCTCTCTGAGCGCTTTGGCCGTGATAGCTTATGCTGACCTCACCGTCAAGCAGATCGTCATCGACCACTGCCGGGAGCTGCACACCGTTTATATCGTGCAGCTCTCCAAACTCTGTCAGATTCAAAAATGCAGTCTTGACGTCCTCATGGATGATATCCTTGAACGTTTTCATCTGTTTAGTCTTACCGCGGCGGCAGTGTCACCGGCTGCCGCCGCCGCTGCGGCTATACCTATAAAGGTATTTGAGCTCGCTGTTGCCGTGACCTCACCGGCATCGTCGTCATAATATACCTTTGCTCCCGCGGTTATCGCCGCATCGTCTTTCGGCAGCGACCACACCCCGGTCGTTGTGATAACGCCTGTCTCTCCGGGCTGGATCGTGCATGCCGCTATTCCGCATATCTCACCCATAACAACGAGCGTTCCTGCGGCTATTGCCGTCTCCGTCTCGTTGATGTAGTCAAGGTTATTGCCTTCCTGTATGTATTCCGCTGTCATTTCCGTGCCTCCTTATATGCTTATTTTTATCGTGATATTGCCGTTTTCGTCGGCTTTTATATCTATCGTGTTAAGTGTTACGCCGTAATAATTACGGATCCCTGTCACTATATCGACAGTCGCTTTCGTTCGGAAGATCTGAAACGGCTCATCGATTATAGAGTAATCGAATCCGTATCCCCGCATAAGCGGCAGGCTGCCCTTTGGCGTTCGGATGAAGAACTTGATATTCTCCATCAGCAGTGCTGCAGCCTCCTCGGTCATAGTGCTGTTTGTGATCTCGGTCTCAAGCATCAGCATTCCTCCAGTGTTACATCAAGCTCGGCATGAGTTATGATCCCGTTATGGATCACCTCTGTGAACTTCTCAACAAGTTTTGTGCAGATCCACTTATTGTGACCGTATACCTTTGTCCCAATAACAAGTTCGCCTGCAACTCCCTTGTTTACCCACGTGACCAGATCCGCGAGCAGGTCGCGCAGATTTTTATTGAACCTCTGGTCGAGCACCATCGTAAAAGTGAGCTTTCCCGCCTCGGGACCGAGAAACACCTGCTTCGGTCTGTCAGTCGTGTTGGCGGGATAGTATGTTGCATAGCGTCCCTCTGCCGTTCTTTCGATATTCGCCGGGTACTGCCACCATTCACTGTTGACCTCGAACTCCAAATAGCCCCAGTATCCGATCATTTTACTCTACAGTGATCTTTACTCCCGGATTGCGGCATATAGCCTCGGGATGGAGCATACTAACGCCAAAGTCAAAGTATACATCCCAGATAAATCCGAGCGTTCCGGGCTTTTCGGAGCGCCTTATAGTAGCCTCGCGCTGCCCGTTCAAATAATCCACCTGCATAAACTCGCGGTTTACGCCCATAAACCACGGTATGGCGCTGCCTTCTTCGACCATGCCGTTGAGCGTTACATCCTCAACAACGGTGAAGTTTGCGCCATAGTATGGATTTGCCGCCTGTGTGTTGTCGGTCGTGTTAATTGTCTGGCTCCTGAGGATCGTATTCACCTTTACTCCGAGACCGAGCGGAACGATGAAAAGATCCGGAACAAGCGCAAGCTGATTGCCTGCCGCGTCCTTTTGAAGTCCTATCATGAGTATCATCTTCTGGATCGCTTCAAGCGTTATATCCGTTCCTGTTGTGAGTGTGTTCTTGCGTGCCGCTGAAAACAGCGTCTTGCCGTCAAATATCTTATTATTGTTGAGGAGAATATCGTATACCGCCTCATTCTGGGTCCTCATCGACATCGCCGCATATCTGCGCGGCATCGTTGTCAGAAGACCGATATCATCGTCGATAAACGCCTTACGTGACATTGTGAACTGTCTGCCGAAGGTGTCAAGCTGACGCTCGGGCATCGCAACATCCTGCGGAACATATGCCTTGAGCTCACCGTTTTCCGGTACGCGCTCAAGCCTGCCGCCGAGGGACATTATGTACTCGTGATTAGTCGTCTTCTTGAAGTTCGGAAGTGATCCGAAACGCACAAACTTGTCAAAGCTTACGTTTGCCTTCTTGAGGCCCTCCACATACGACTTTTTCACGACCTCATCCATGATGGCAGGGAAGAAGCTCTCGGGGTTGTAGAAGTCTCTCTGCAGCGCCGAGAGGAATCTTTCCGTGTCCATATGCCTGTAGTCAACGGAGCTGTTTTCGTTCGACATGCACTCTATTGCCATCTCTCTGAGCGAAGTTCCGCGGTAGTTATTCGAGCCTTCCGCCGGGTTTTCGATGCTGCTTCCGCCGCGGAGCAGGAGCCCGTCCACCATTGCGCGGTGCAGCTTGTCACGGTGATCCTCCGTGATATATATGCCGGTATTCAACGGAGGTGCTGTGCGCATCTGCTCGTTTACGATCTCGGCAGAGACCTGCTGCGGTGTCAGCCCTCGCTCGATATAGCTTGTCGGATCCACACCGAAGTGACGGCATATATTTATTATTTTTACCGCCTGCGCTCTTGTGTTGTCCATAGAACGCTTTTCGGGATCCTTTTCCTCCTCTTCATCTTCGTTATCTTCCTCATCCCCAGATGCGGGTTTCTTTGCGGCCGTTTTTCTCTTTTTCTTGCCTGTGTCCTCGCATTCCTGCCGCTCGAACTCGTCGATCACAGACTGAGCCGCGTTGAACTCACGGATCTCGTCCGGAGTCATGTCTCTGTTTTCGGCTCTGGCTCTGTCAACGAGCTCGCGCTGCCTCTTTAAAGCTTCCAAAATTTCATTCATCTGAATTTATTCCTCCTTGCGATCTTGATTAGATTTTGATTTATCTTCATCCGATAATCAACATAATTCTTTATTTGTCCGTTCTCGGTGACTGAGCGCCCGACGCCGACCGATATATCCGCGGGTACCGACACAATTGATATTTCGATCGGTTCCCATTTCGTTGCGGTATAAGTCACATGCATCGTCTCACCCTTGCCGGTGGCGGTCCTCTGCTGCTCATGCACGATATATCCTACAGATACATTCCTGAGAGTTCCGTTTTTGACCTTGTTGTAATATATAAGGCTCTCATCGTCATCATCAAACTGTACCGTTGCAATACCGCGCCTGTTTTTGACCGATGCTTTGATCACCTTGCCTATGACTTTATCCCTGTTGTGATTATAGAGCAGGCATCCGGTCTTATTGAGCCGTTCAAGCATCACTGCGCCGCTTTTGTGGCTCAGTATCTCCGATACGCCCCATCGTTCAACCGGCGTTTCGCTCGAAAATGACAGCTCTACCGTGCGGGTGCTGTCGTCTAAAGTCCGGACCTCTCCGGACTCTGCATCCATCTGCCGCTGCATGATCTCAAATCTCTGTTCTGTTTCCATCCTGTTCACCTCCTCCCAGATACGGCAGTGCGGTATTAAGTCCAACTTCTGCCGCGTAATCCTGTATTTTCTTTAACTCGTCAATAACGGTCTTATAATCCTTTCCTTGCTCCGCCCATATGTCAACAAGTGTTTTCTGCCCGCTTTCAAGGGAAACTTTGTTTCCGTTTGCCTCCTTGAGCGGATCGATCCACTTCTTCGGTTTCTTGTTCCACTCATGCTCGGTGTATGTATCGGGATCGGTCCAATATTCCGAGCCTATATCAAGTGTACCTGTAAGCACCGCTGATTCGATAAACGACTTATAAACTTCGTCATAGAATTCGTCAAGCAGCTTTGCCTGTTCCGGCTCGAACTGCTCCTCATCCTCGATCATCGCCTGACGAGCACTCGAATAATTCGCCTCGGAAAGGTCACGGCTCGTTGCCTCATAGCTTATGCCCTGTCCGGCTGCGATAAGCCGCGACATCAGCTTTACAAAATTGCTGCCGTCCGTTGCCGATGCACCTGGATTTACGACCTGTATATCATCACCGGCATTCAGCTCCGTAATGAGTCCCGGAGCAAGCTCGACTTTTCCGTAATCGTTCTTTTCGCCCGGTGTGCTTTGAACACCGAGCCCGCCGGAGGGCAGCACCTTTTTGATGAACACGGAAAGGCATGCCGCAATGCGTTCCTTCATGGACGCAGCCTCAATGTATCCGTTCGTCTCCTTTATCCTGCTTATGGTCGCCGCCATCTCCGGCATCTCGCGGATCTGCGACGGGCGAGTTTTCGAGAACATGAATATAACGTTTTCACGTGGTACGTAGCGTGGCGCGAGTGTTGTGTAGCCTTCTATGTCGTATTGCTTTATCCAATACCCCACAGGACGGTTATAGCTATTGTATTCAACGCCGCCAACGACTCTGTTGCCGGGAGTATGGGGCGCAAACTGTGTGCCGTCAAGCTCATCGACCTCAAGCGCCTGCAGCTTGAACGGCAGCAGCCCGTCCGGAGTATAGCATTTTACAAAAAGTGCGGCTCCGTCGACCTTCTTCCTCCGCACAGCCATTCTTGCCATTTCCGCCAAGGACTGCATCCTGGTAACATCACAGTTCTCCTTTTTGCACCACTTCCGCCAAAGCTTTTCTATCTGCGTATTGAGCGTCTCGTCAGGCGTCTTCGCCTCAAGCGTAAATCCCTTGCCGACAACATTCCTGATCCACGGATATATATTGGCGTTCATGATGTCGCTGTTTCGTTCAAGATCCCGCGAACGCGCCCTTACAATGTCTCTGTAATCCCGATCAGTCGTCTCTGCCGACTCGTTAAACGCGTACCAATTCCGGTTCAGCCTGTCGAATGTGCCGGCATCATAATTTCGCTTCTGTTCGTCATATGCATTGCGCCATGCCTGCCTTTTATATGCAAGTTTCGGCGCAATGTATTTTAAAATGTCCATTCCATTGCTCATCCTTTCCGCGCTCTGCTGATCTAAATATCCTTTTCAAGCGTGACCGCGTGAGCTTCAACGCTCATTAGATACGATTTCTTGCTTGTGAGCATATGCGTAACCTTGTCAACTGCATATTTTCCGCTGTAGCCCCCAAGCCCAGTGAAATAATAATTATTCCCGCTGTATATAGGCTCCGTGCCGCCGAGTATATTGTTGAACCTGAGCACGACTGCTTCAATATTGGTATTATAAAGCGCCGCCTTTGCTTTGAGTTCTGCTTCAGCCGCCGATTTTGCCGATGTACTGAGTTTTATAACGCGTTCCTGTGAGCCGTATGTATATGTCGACTCGTCATCGCTGCCCTCCGGCTTATATGTGCATTCTACTCCTGTGTAGGTGCCCTCCTGGTTATCCTCAATGGTGTACACGGAAGAGCTTGCGGAACGCAGCGTCCTTACGTTTATCGTACCGACGGGATCGGCAGCATCGCGCTCCTCTCTGTTGTATATAACAATGTTGTTTCTATAGACCTTCATGCCCAGTCCGTATTCACGGCATACGCTGTATAAGAATTCGACATCCGTCTGGCGCGACTGCTGACGCGATTCAAGTTGTATGTCGGCTGCATAATACTCGAGTCCGCATCCAAGACGCGAGCATATTTCCTCAGCAATAGCCGAAATCGTGATATTTTCCCACTTCTGCGTGTTCTCTGAGCCGTAAGCTGGCAGCGTCAGCGATTTTATCGTCACTTCATTCGGAAACCCGGAAATCTTTATTGAATCACAGAGAAATGTTCCGCAGTCTATCCATTGCTCATCACCCGGTGCAAGCCAGTTCTGCAGATGGATCTTTGCGTTAAGCACAGTATTTTTATCTATGAGCCAGTCGGTGGTCCAATGCTCCGCTTCATCTTTCATGGTGATCTCAAAACTATCAGTTTCTCCGTCCGCAACGTCCGTATACTCCATGTCCGTGACAAACTCCTTAATATCGCCCCAGATATTAACGCCGTTAATGCCCACAAGACCATCTGCTCTCGCCGCTGATTCTGTAACCACATGCTTGTTGGACGGCGCCGAAAATGATACTATTGCCGAGCCGCCGCTCATCACTGCCGACTGCCCGCTCGGACCGGTTATTGTTGTAGGCATATCATGCTCCTTTCATTCATTGCCGCCACGGCGGAAGATACACGGTGCTGTCCGTTTTCTCAATCTCAGGTATCTCAAGCTCGATACCAAAATCAAATACCGCTGTCTCTACATATTCCTGATTTGTAGCGATTATCGGCGCTGTAAGAGTTTCGTCGCCGTATGCCGTATATGCGATATTGTCCCATGTGTCGCCTTTTACTGTTGTATATTTCATCGCCTGTCAAAAAACGCAAGAGCCGTTTTTCTGCCCAAGCCCGGGGCTTCCGCCTCACTTACGGCTGATTCAAGCTCGTTCTTCATCTTGTACAGCGTCGCAAGATCGGCGCGTGTCAATGTCCTTGAACCTATCTTATAAGACTGTCCGCCCATAAGTATGGCGGAAATAGCCGCATTCACCTCTTCAAGCTGTGTCTTTGCGTCTGTCATGCATCTTCCTCCTAAACAAAAACAGGCGTTTAGAAGGGTCTGCATGCCCTCTTTAACGCCCGTAAAATATTTAAAGATCTATTCCTCTATATAGCCCTTATATTCTATACTTGTACTTTCGCAGTATGCGATCTCATTTGCTTCGACCTTCGTATCCAGAGGAGAAGCGATCGTTACCTGCGCGGCTCCCGCGGCTATGAGCAGTGATATAAGTTTTTGACTGCTTATGTCTCTGCCGATCCGCGCGCTCTGCCATGTCTTGAATTCCTCCGCCGCTGCGGCGATCGCTTTCTGTATCTCGGCAAGCTTGGAAAGATCGGTGTCGTATATCTTGTATTCCACCGATATAGCATAGTTCACTCTGGTAACGTTTTTGACGGTTATATTATCCGTCAGAGGCTTTATATCCGGATCGTCAAGATAATTTTCAAGCTCCTCCAGAAATGCGCTCGTCGCTTGTGTCCTGTCCGCCATGAGAATGTATATATCTATGTTCGCATCAGAAGGATTCAGGACCACGACATCATCTATAAGCGTTGAAAATGCCTTGGTATAATAGATGTATGCCTGCTCGGCTCCGGCTGTGCTGTATGTATAGCGCGAATCGTATATGCGTTCGGCGAATGCGTCATCACTTTCAGCATCCGTGCCGCCGGTGGGAGCATCCGTGTTTGATACCGAACCGATATATGCGATCGGATCCACAAGCATATTGAGCTCGCCGATCTCAAAATCATTTGCCGCCGCGCCGCCTGCGGTCGCCATACACGGCACATCTACGTATTCCTCACCGGGGGCGATCTCCGCATATTCGGTCGTGGCAAAATATATCCTGCTACTTCCGCCGGTCACCCTCGTTCCTTCAGGGATGCCTATAACATTCTGCCGCACTGCGGATGCCGTAAATCGAATCATCACAACTGCTGACTCAGCCTGCTTGCGAGTTAGTCCGCCGCGGCTTATGCCGATATTGTCAAGATACGTTCCCGATGAATATTTCAAAAGATTTTGTTTCGCCTTCGAATTGATCGCCTCGGCAAGCTGATAAAACAGCGCCGCAGCAGCATACATTATAGCAAGCTGCTCGTCAGGCACAGTTTTATTTTCGCCCGTTATTCCAAGATAAGCGGTGTTGTATTCTTCGACGATCTTCTTTTTAAGCCCCTCGAGTGTGATGTCTCCCATGAACGAGACATCTGAAATCTCTTCGAATCGTGCCATAAATCCTCCTTAATATCCGCTGAGCCAGCCGCTTTTCCTTTCCTCGTTCGTCTTGCTCGGTTCCGGTTGCTTCTGATGCGTGATATCAGCCGTCAAGCTCCTTGCGCCTCGTATGTCTGCCGCCGCTGTAGCGTACACTCTCGCATCAAGATAGTGGTTATCGGCATGACTTGTTTTCGGTTTCCATACAAGTCTGCGGCGTGCTCCGGTGCCTTCGGCAACCTTGTGTTCTGCCGTGAGCTGCTGCGCGTATTCCGCGTCACAGTCAGCGTGTACCATACAAGAGCCCGTTCCGTTAGGCTGATGCAGTCTTGAAGCTATCATATCCTTGTACTTGCTGCCGTCAACAAGTACGAGAGGCTGTCCGTCGTATCTTGCATTCGTACGGTTGATCTTGCTGATCTTATAGTGATTGTTGTTCGGAGCAACGCCTTTGCAGGCTATAGCCCACTCGTGCTGCAGGCAGAAGTCGTATACCGTATCGGTTTGGTCGCCGGAATCTATGAGACACAGCAGTACGATGAATTTCCGCCCCGATGCGGAACTGTATTCCGCCGTCATATAGGCAGGAATATCATCCAGTGACATCAGCTGTGCGTGGAACACCGACTGAGTAGTCATTCCGGCACCCACTGCTATTATGTCTATATAGACCGAATTTTCCTGAACATCAACGCCCGCGGTCAGCAGCTCCGCCCATTCGGGGACCGTACCGCGTGTTTCCGCCGCTTGTCTCGCCAGAACGAGCTCCGCCGAAGTTTTGAGCTTAGTATCCTCCCACGGTTCACCGAGCCATGAGTTCACAAAGTTCTGAAGCTCCTCCGGATCATCCTTTGAGTCAAGGAATTCAAAAACAATATCACGCCATGTAAGAAAAAACGAATACAGCGCATTTATGTGAAAGCTGACGCGCTGAGGGAGCCCGACGCAGGTCTTTTTTACGTCGCGCCATTCTCCGCGGCGCAGCATTGCAGGCTTTTCCTTGTCCTCGATAGCAGCGCCGCACTCCTGGCAAAAATACATTGCAGTCGCCGACCGTTCGGCGTTGGTCAGTTTTTTTTCATCGTTGTCTGCGAATTTTATCTGTTCCCATTCGAGCAGTATATACTCACCGCAGTGAGGGCATGGAACATAGTAATATCTCTGCTCGTCCGCCCTCTCGTGGAATTTCCACACATAGTTCTCGCGGTGAGTAGGTGTAGAACAAGTGTAGACTTTTCGCGAATATTTGAATGTTCTCGTTCGTTCCACGGCAAGATTATAAGGCGATGCCTCTTTCTTGCTCGCGCCCGCCATCTTGTCGATCTCGTCAAAAAACAGATATTTTATCGCCTTCGACGCAAGCTTTGACGGGCTGCCGCCGCTGCGGAGATACAGGTTCATATTGCGGAATCTGAGGTTCAGTTCGCTTGATTTCGTCCTGAAAAACCTTTCTGCGATCTCCGGAGTCTGCCTGTAAGCCGGTTTAAGCTTGTCGTTCGATATATCTTTCGCAAGATCGTCCGTCGGGTATACTATCATAGTCGGTGCCGGTGCCTTTGTGATGATCCAACCGGTGGCATTTATAAGTGCTTCTGTGCCGCCGACCTGTGTTGATTTCACAAAATTGATAAAGTGTATATACGGGTCGTTGAAGCAGTCCATGATCCCGACGAGATACGGAGTAATATCGTTATGCCAGTGGCCGGGCAGGCTCGAGCTTTCATCGAGTATCCTGTATTTCTCCGCCCACTGCGAGACCGTCAGCTGCTCCGGACGTGAAAGGGAAGCTTTCAGACATCGCCTGAACAGATTCCGCGTTTTCTGCCGCCGCCTCTGCCGCTCGCTTGACATTTATTTTCTCCGCCTCCTTCGGTTCATGGCTTTTTCACGCTCCTCACTCTGCCGTTTCAGCTCTTTCACATAAACACATATGTCACTGTACGGTACTTTCATCCAGTATTCGACCGATGTGTTTGTCACAAGCGCAATACGAAAGGCAAGCATTTTAAGAGCATTTGCGCTCAGCGCTTCCGGTTCGCCCTCCGCCAGGCAGGGACAGCCGATTATTATTCCGTGTATAAAAAATTGATCACGCGGTTCTTGATCTTAACCGCATCCTTAAGGCTTATCTGCTTAAAGAACTCCACAGGAAGCCCCGTGACTTTGCTTGCCGCAGCCATAGCGTAGTCGACAGTTGTTTCGGGTGAAGTGCTGTAGGTCTTTGTTATCTTCTTGTAGAGCCTTTCAATATCCTGTCCATCCTCTGCCGACAGGTCGGCAAGTCCGGAAAGGTCAACACTTTCGATCGTTTTGCCCTCAAATTTATACTTTTTTGAGAATAAAACGACTGTATCGACTGCTTCGGCAGTCTCGTCCACGACTATCTCTTTGACATCATCTGCCGCCGTGATCTCCACTGTCTCTTTTGTATTGTTTTTGTTATCATCCATCTTTGTGACCTCCTGAAATATATTTGTCAAGCCGTTTTAGGCATGATCATTCTCCATCGTCTTCCGGCTCATCCGTATCATCGGGATCCTCCTCTACTGTCTGCTCCATAATGCCGGTACTGTCGTTATTTATCGCGTCCGGATCGTATTCTGAAAGCTCGTCAAGCACTTCCAGGAATTCATCGTTTAAAAGCTTGATGATCCTGTTTATATCGCTTTCATTAAGGATCTGCGGTGCGACCTTACCGGGAACGGAGAGCAGACGTGCGCGAAATCCGAGCAGCATATTGTTCAAAAATTCCTCGACGTCCGCCGCTTCATGGACTTCCTTACGGAGCTTACGGAGCTTGATCTTCGTGATCTCTTTTTTAAGACGCTCATGCTCCGCCTGTTCTTTTTCTTTGTTTATCGATGTCCCGCTGCCGGTTTCCGCTTTTACTTTGAATTCAATATACTCCGAAACACAGGTTGTAAGATCATACTTTTTTGTTCCCTGCATGAACGAGAACATGCCCTGTTCGCGCAGATTACGTACCTGACGCGCGGAGATCCCAAGCGCCGCAGCGAGTGTTTTTTGATTTACGGCATACATGTTTTAAAACACCTGCCAAAACTAAGTTTTTACAATTATCGCGCGCGCGGAATTTTTAATTGTGAGCTGCTCGGTCGAAGATCGTACAGTCACAAGATCCGCTGCTGATCGATCGCCCGTTTGATTTCGCATAGATCATCTTTACCGATCGCCGGAATAACGCCTTTGCCGATCATGGTCATATAATGAGAGATGCAATCGCATCCGAGCGTCAAAAATCGGCTCGGGAGAGGAAGGAAGTCCCCTGATTTTTTCTCAAAAAAAGCGGAATTTCCCGCGCCTCTTTAGCGCCGCAGGTGGGGAGGGGATTGGAAGTACCTTGCAATTTCTTAAATTTTCCACAACTTTCCTATCCCGTCCTTCGCGGCAAAGAAAATTATCAAAGAGGAGTTCCATGACCCCCGGGCAGCAGTGCCGCCCGGGGAATGAAAAACCGCAGAGCAACGGGCTACTGCTCTACGGTATAGATTATATCACTTTTATTTGACGTGTGAGTGACAACATTCTGTCAGTGGATATAGTATGCAAAGAAAAGTCTGCGTGCCCTTGCAAGCTTTCGCCACACAGTCCTGGCATCCATGTTCATTTCTTCGGCTGCGGCATTTACTCTATGCGTTATGACATTCCTATGTAACCTGCCGTTGGGTAAAGAGCCGTACACCTTATCTATAAGTGTTATGGTCTCAGCGTCTCCTTCTACGCATAAGTGTCTTCGCACAGAGATCACAGCGTCAATAGTATCGCTGTCCTCAGGCGGAACACCGGAACTATCGCTTATATGCCCATAATACCGAAACGCTGCCACAGCGTAATTCTTGATATTATCCTGTTCCATTATTCCTCCTGATTGCTTACAAAATCGTCTACATTGCATTGCTTCCCGTCAGCTGTCTTTTTCCTTTGCACAATGCATATGCCATTTACGTGATTGTCACAATTGCCGCATGTCATTGATGCAGTTTCCTTTGTTTTGTAAAACGCGCAGTCCTCGCTCTTGCAATACATCTTATCAAGCGCAGAGCATCCGCGTCCGCTCGGAGTTACAAAGACGCAGTCGCTCTTTATCATACTTTTAGCCATTATCTATCACCCCCTCCGCTGTTATCAGCTTGCCGTTTGTATACTCAAGAAAGCGCACCGACCCGTCGTATATGACTTCGTACTCAGATATATCACCCGGCATTAAAAACTTCTTTCCAAAAATCTTTTTCATATCTCGCCATATCTGCCACGGGATAGTGAAGAACTTGCCTCGTATATCTATGCACACAAAAGAAAGCGCACCGATCTCGTGCTGTGTTTCCAGCCAGCTCATTTGTCTATCGGTCAGCTTGTCCCGCTGCATACGACTCTTGTGCGTAGACTTAGCCTCGAAGACTATAGCTCTTCCGCCTTTCATGACTCCCTTGAAATCCGGTTCTGCTCGGTCTTTCCACACCCCTATGAATCGTCCGTCTCTGAGAATATTTTTAACTCCATACGGCTCATATACCTTGTTTATGATCGCGTTACCACGACCGGCATAGTATCGGCATCCTTTAGCGAGCAGATTCTCAAAAGCTCGGCCGCGGTCAGAATTACATCGGTTGCGGTAGCGCGTCTCCATGTCCTTGTCCGGTTCGCTCTGCTCATGTCCCGGTGTGTTTGCATGCCTTAGCATTGCTCGAAACTCTTCCGGACTTATATGCTGTGTTATATCCATCTTTACTCCTTTCTCATCTTGCAGAGGTATATGCGCACATATGCCCCGTCCTGCCTGTAGTCTGTCTCGCCGTCAGCATTCTTTTGGAATCCATACGGCTCTATGTATGTTACCGTATACCCGGGATAAAGCGGCTCAAGATCCCGCTCGGTGAGCTCGCCCTTGATGATCTTCTTAGCCGTTTCATGTGATATACGCCCGGTGCGCTCCGATACCTTGGGACGCTTCAATCCTTTGCTCTGTATCCATCTCTTGACCTTGCCCTCGATTTCCGGCTTGTCCGGATTGCATACAAGATACTTCGCAAGCCCCTTCATACCTTCCTCGTTCCATTCAAGCTTGAATGTCCGCGCTGTGCCGTACTCCCAAAGATCTTCAAGCTTTTCTCTTATCTCGCCGCGTCTTGACGGATCAGGAATATTCATCGTTATGTGTGCATGGAACTTACCTCTCTTGATACCTTTCTCGATCACCCCGACGTACTTGAGCTTGACATCAAATTCCTTGCCGTAGTATGTACGCACCCTCCGAAGATATCTCTGTACACATGCAAGAGCTTCCTCATAGGTCTCCGGGGGAATATCGAAGCTGAGCTGCATCTCAACATCCGAGGATGTGAAATTGTTATCTATGAGCATCCGGAACTTTTCCTGTGCATGAAAATCATTGAGTTTCTTCTGCGTCTCGGAAGATGGCTTGAGTTTCTTGCTCCTGCTGTTCGCTTTCTTGTATCCCGGGAAAAGGAGCACGGTCCCGTAGTTGCCATGCCAGTATCTTTTTTCGATCTGTCTGCATCTGCCCGATCTCTTTTCCATCCCCGTGCTCCTCCTGTACGTCGATATGATAATACATCATAGGCTTCCTCAAAGCGGCTCCCGCCGCTTTGAAGTGTATTGTTAATTATTGTTATTTATTCACGTTTTGTTTTGTGAATCTCTACATATAAAATGTAGATCATTCCGCTGTCAGTTCAAACATACTGCAAAGCGTATCCAGGATCTTGCCTCGGTATACATCACCGTCCGGCACTCCATCGAGTAAGATATTCATTTCGTCGATATATCTCTGTGTGTTTTCAAACAGAATATTGACACGCACAAGGCTCTCGCTCCTGCTTTTTTCGAGTTCATTCCTCAGCTTGTCCACCTGCTCCTGCAAGCTTTTTCTTTTTACGCTCTCCTCATTCGCTTGTCTATTCGCTTTCTCCGCCTCTTGTTCTGCTTCCTGACGCGCTGCTTCCGCCTCTGCAAGCTTCTTCTCAGCCTTTGCAATGGCTGTTTTCAACTTTTTCGCATTCTTTTCCTTCGTCTCTGCCTCTATTTCGGCTTTAAGTCTGTCTATCTGCTCCTGCGGTATCTCCGGATCTTCCGCCAGTCTACGGTACTCTTCCGCCTCGTTCTGCGCTTTTTCAAGCTCCTGTTTCATTTCTCGGATATCGTTTCGCAGTTCTTCGGTGTTCTGACGCTCTTTTTCAAGCTTATGTTTGCGCTCTTCTGCTTCTTTAAGAAATTCGTTTAACTCTCGCTCGGCAGCCGCCGCCTTTTCTGCGGCTGCGTCTCTTTCCTTAACAAGCCGCTCTATCTCGCGCACCGATTTATGCTCAATATCATTGTCCTTGACAAAGTCCTCAAGCTCCTCATCCGGCACAGATATGAGCTTTAAAGCCTGCGAATACGTCAAATTCGTAAACGTTTCCGAATTTAACTCCGCGCCCAAAAGGCTTATCTGACGCGCTCCGAATTTCTCAAAAAGCTTCATATGCTTATTTGCGGTCGACTGTGAAAACTCGACCTCATTCCTCAGCCAGTCTCCCCATTCGCCGTGCGGCAGTATATCCTTAGCCTCCACTAATCTCCGGCCTATTTCTATGGCATATATAAGCATCATGTGCCGTGCCTCTGAGCACAGGCTTTTTATCTCCGCCGTTACAACATCGATATTGCGCTTTTGCGTTTTTACTATCTCCAACTTCATCAACTCCTCACTTGTTGTATAGCTGCGGCATACCGCTTAGCAAACTCCTTCACCGGTTTTGGCAACGGTCGGTACGCGTCATTAAGGTATCCATGTACCTGTAATACTTTATATGATAACATGCTGATCTCGCAGCATACATATGGAATATCGGGCGTTTCTACGTGGCGTATAAAACATATCAAGCTTTGACCGCTCATGTGCTTTTCAAGATACGAACTCATGCCGACACATATACTTAGCTTTTCGCCTTCTCTGATAAAATCCTCCGGCTCGTGTGGGAGCACTATGCAATAATCCTTGTTGTGATACTCCTCGGGCAGTTTCTCGTATAGCTTTGGGATCGCCTTTTCAAAACTCTCTTTTTTCTTTTCATCATGCACATGTTTAATACGTTCGGCAAGCCTATCATGCTCAAACGCTAAATCACGCGGAAAATATTCGGATTTTGTCTCAAGCGTCATATTCAGCTCCCTCATCATGTGCAAATAGTCTTCATATGTGATCTTGAAACAATAAAAATTCGTCTTGTGTTCGGAGCAATACTTATACGTGTAATTCAACAGCTTTCTATCGCTGAACTTGTCATCGACAAGAGCCCTTATTCGTTGATAGTCGTCATATTGTATATCATACTTTTGTATATTCTCAATATCGTGTTCTTTTACATAGAAATCAAGACTTCGTATAACTCTGTTCTCGCCCCAAGATACATTGAACTTCTTGTACATAGGCAGATATTGCTTTGTAACGCCTGTGATCTCGCTGAAACTGCGCGCATCCGGCGGCATGTCGGCTATATGAGTGGCAAGACGTGCGAGCCCGAGCTTCAGCAGATACTCAATTTGCTGATATCGGCTACTGTTGGCGGCCAATATGATAATGTCAAACACTGAGGGGGTGTCTTTAAAGATACGCTCTATATGTTCCGGCACTCCCAGCGCTTTCGTGAGATCTTTGTAGTACAGATACGCGTCTCCTCTGTCATATATGTACTTGGCTTTACTGATCCATTCTTGACTGTACTGCGTTATCAGTCTATAAGACCATTGAAAATTCAGATATTCTTTTGGCCGCGATATCGCCCAGAAGAACGGTTTATACTCTATTTTTTCGTTATCGATATTGTATGTTCGCATTACTTCGCTCCATCTGACGAGCATTCTGTCTTCGTACAGCTGAACATCGCACAGCTTCATCTTGTCTCTGATAGAGTTCTTGTACCGCTCTTTGAAATATACAATATCTTCACCGCATAACGGGCACTTCCCGGGCTGTTTATGCTTGTACTCTGACGTTCTCAATCCAAACCGACTGCCGCAAACAGTGCATCGCGCCGCGCATATGCCTTTAACGCTGTTCGATACAAACACGTATTTCGGCAGTGCTCTTATCACATATTCGTCCATCTCGCTGTCTGCGTCTTTAAACCATTTTATGCGTTCTTGTTTTAGCTGCTCGGCTCTGTCTGCCGCCGCAGCACGCCGCTCTCTGTCAACATCCTCTTGAAACTCAAGGCACCGATGATACGCATCCCGCGGATATCGATATGTTTCTCCAAAAAAATCATTCACCCTTTTGTCGGATTCCTTTGATGAAAAAACATCAAAATAAGCGTACCAGACGCTGCCCAGAACTGTATGTATTCTCACATGCATCCATTCATCATCTTCCGGCTCGTAGCATATATAGTTCTGCTTATCCGTGAAAAATCTGCATCTAAGCTTTTTGCCGCTATCATAGATGTCCAATGCAAGTACTTCACCGCACTTATCTGCGTCGTGGATCTCTGCAGCGGCAAAAAAGTCGTATTTCTTTTTAAACTTCCCTTTTGGGAACGGCATAACCGGCAGCTCCCGAAGAATCTTCTTTTTAAGCATCCCGGCCACCTCATATATCAAACAGACTGACA
Source organism: Candidatus Ornithomonoglobus merdipullorum (assembly GCA_018714695.1). GTDB lineage: Bacteria > Bacillota > Clostridia > UBA1381 > UBA1381 > Ornithomonoglobus > Ornithomonoglobus merdipullorum. The sequence goes on from DVNB01000002.1 coordinate 33,541, forward strand.
GGAGCTCTTCTTTTAGCTTTTGTCGTAGATGATATCGTCTCCGGCCGCTCCACAGTGGAGTCTATCCCGAAATAACTGTGAACTATCGCAAATCCTTCCTCGTCCGAAAGAACTCCAACGCCGTTGGCTGCTGACTTTTTCGCAGCCGCTTTCATCTTGTCTATTGCTCCGTCGAGCGTCTTATCATCTTTTATGAGTTCAGCCGCCCCGGGATGTGTATGTAAGTAATCGGCCATATGCTCACATAATACCCGTAAAACTGTGTTGTTGGGCTTCTTATCACATTCGGCCTCAAACTTGCTGATCCATTCTGCTGTTGTCATTGCTTCTCCTCCAATAAAATGATTTTCTCCGGCGATACCCAAGCACGAACCGGCCGCAGGTCCATGCTCTCGACCTGCACCAACACCGACCGTCTTGGTACACCGTCATAGTACTCCACTGAGTAAGAGTGCCCGGTTATCACATATTCTCCGGTAAGCGGCATGGTCCAGCCCCACTTATGCGGATCGATCATCCGGCATCGTCTGCCGATCGAGCTTTTTATCTCACTTATCTTCATTCTTCCGCATTGAGCCTTTCCGCCAGTTCTGCCGCCTCTTCGCGTGTCTCAAAGATAGCCTCAGCGAACTCGCGGTTGCCCGAGTGATCCACTGCGTTGACATTTCTCAGGCGATACACCTGCCATATCTTGCTTTCACCGAAGTATTGACTGGTTATTCTCCATTCACTTCTCATCTGCTTCACCGCCTCTATCTTGTTTCTCTTATAAGTTTTTTAATTGCATCTGACTTATGCATCTCTATGCGAAGATTTTTCATTCCCGGCATATACATGTTCGCCAGTGTATCAATGTCAAGCTGATTCAGAAAGTCGTAGTTCTCCTCGGTTTCACGGTTTATCTCTTCTGCCTCTGCCTCCGCATCAAAGAAGGGGAGACCTTCTATTTCTATTCCCTCGGGAGTTATGAGGTTATTCCCCTTCGCTCTGGCTCTTCCATTCCATCTGTTTGTCGTAGACGTACTTGATATGCTCATCAATGTCTCGTTTGATCCGTTCTGATTCTTCACGGTGTTTTCTCCTTTCATTTTCAATCTCCTCTTCCGACTCTTTTATCTTGGTCGCCGCGCCGATAAGTCCCAGCACCGCTACGACCACAACGCTCCCGACCAGTGCTCCGACGATAAATCCAGCTATACCATATATCATCGCGGTACCTCCTGCCTCAGCTCCCGAGGATCGCTCGGCAGCTGCGTATTCCTCACAAACGCACCGCATGCCGGGCACATCCCGACAGGCTTGTACAGTCCGTTGTAATATGCGCCGCATTGCACACATCGGTACGGCGGGCGCGACCGCATCCATTTGCCGAATTCGATTATAGGCGTGCGGTCACGTCCGCCCATCCATGGCATATCATGTGTTTCATCCATCTGACACCGCCTCCTTCATGATCTCTCCCATAGTGACCTGATGAGAGGTGCTGTTAAGATGGTTTAAATACGCCTCGCGTGCCTCATGTGTCATAGCACTGAGCTCGTCATGAAGCTTCTCAAAGTCGCACTTGATGGGCATGATCCCGCCTATTATTTCTCTGTCACAAACCACCAGCACCATAGACTCTTTTTCTGCAGATATATAATATTTAGTGTACCCGGGCAGCGGTCTAAACACATCAAACAGCTTATCATCCACAAGTATCATCCCTTTACCGGAACGAAACGCTATCATAGGATCAGGCATACAGATCTTTTTAGGGAATCGTTCAAGCTTCTCGCAGTATGTACTTTCATCAATATACGTTTCAAACTCTATCGGACGAACAGCTGCATAGTAATCTCCTTTACGATTATCGGGGACATCCATGTATTCAAAGATATTTTCCAAGCATACACTTGAGTAGTCCTTTAGACGATACAGAATGTGTCCATCAGATAAATATTTCAGATCCCCGAGCTGGTATATAAATACATGCTTACTTTTCTTGCACCTTGCTACCATTTTCGATAAGCTCACGGATCATCGCCTCCCTTCTTCCTGCCGGCAGTTTGCGCACAACGCAGCTTTTTGGTGATGCCATAACGGTAACTACCGTCTTGGGCTTGTCTTCCGCCTCGGCGGGCGGAGACAGTTCAGCCCTCCTCGATGCTCTTGCATCCTCACGGAGCATGCGTGCTCCGGCAAGCTCTATCTCAAGTGATCGCTGCATCTTCCGCTTCCTGCGGAGCTTTTCGGCACGACTCTCGCGCCGGCCCTTTTCCATCATCCAGCCTACGAAAATCATGCCGCCCGCAAATATGACAGGACATATGTCAAGTATTATTTCAAACATTCTGCCCCTCCTTGCTGCTATACGGTATATATGCCACTCTCCCGGATGTACGATGACGTATCTCAAGCAAGTGTCCGTCATCAGATATACACAGCCAGTTTGCCGGATTCAGCTTGCGAGGTTGTTTTGCAAGCAAAATCTTCTGTTTTCTCGTCAGCCGCCGCCCTCGTTCATCCTTCATTTACTGCTCTCCTTTCATGCTCAGCACATGATTCCTCATCGGTGCGGGCTAAGATATTGTATAATATCTCTGCAATGCCGTTTATAACACCTTGAGGAATAGTATCTGCCTTAACTGCTGATGCATTGCTGTATTCTTCAAATATCATGGTTTCCTCCTTTTTGTTCGCAATTTGTAAATGACCGGTCATTTGAGTTACTGATTTAAATCATGGAGCCGGGAGCGGGAGTCGAACCCGCTTCGTATTTTGCATTTACCGTTATGCTATCCCGGCATACACCGCCGGACGATCCCGGCGGCTGTAGTTTACGCGGTCGCTTTGGCAGCCTGCTCCGCTGCCGCTGACCCAATTCGTGTTCCTTCCACGAGAAATAGTATCTTATCTACCTCGCTCTCCGGAAGACTTCTTATCAGAGCTATAAGCCGCTCCGATGATTTTGTCATTTCATTCATTCTGTTCTCGTCCATCTTACTTACCTCTCTTCATTGAATGTTATTCTCTATGATGATTATGAATCTACTGCTTGTTTTTCTATATTCTTTATTTATCCATATTGCTGTTTTCAAAGTGTTTTCTGACTTTAAATGATGAATCATCTAATATTAGTTCAGTATAAAAGTCATTGTCATCCATCTTGACATCTACTGTGCATTTAAACATGTCTTCAGCTAAGAGCTTAAGTTCTGATACTCTCTCTCTGTGCATTTTTCTAAAGCCGTGAAGTTGATCCATACTTTCTAAGTCATATGCGTCAAGCTCCTCCCATAGGATGCTGTTTGCTTTCCCCATTTCAACAGTGATATGTGATGCAAGAATTCTTTTCTCGTAATCTGTCATTTCTCGCTTCATAGGTTTTGCTCCTTTCATGAATTGTGAATGTCGTAACATTTTTAAAAATCAATATGTTACTATAATCACAGTATAGCACATTATTTTGTTACTGTCAACACTAAATTTAAATTTTTTTCTGATTTTGTGTTGACAGTAACACATTTTAATGATATAATGAATTAAACAAAGATTGGAGGAAATGCAATGAACGAACGTTTAAAGTCAATCAGAAAGTCATTATCTATGACTCAAAAAGACTTTGGCGCAGAATTAGGTGTTAGCCGTGACACTTATGCAAGCTATGAAAGCGGAAGAGTGATTCCAAATAACACATTCATACAGCTTATGTGTTCAAAATTTAATGTCAATGAGGAATGGTTGCGTACTGGCGACGGCGAAATGTTTATAAAAACAAAGCGGACTACACTTGATGAACTTACGGCGTCATATAATCTGAATGATAAAGAAAAAGCGATCATCCAAGCGTTTCTTGATCTGTCCCCACAGGGCAGAGCTGGGGTACTTGAATATGTCGATAAGATTGTCGAATCGATGGCCGGATCAGCACCTTCGAGAGATGAGCAGATCGCACAGCGTATAGCTGACACAAATAAGATGATAGAGAATGCGGCAAAAGAGTCAATAAAGCAGTAATCGGTTACGGGTGGTTTCAGATGATCGGGAATGTACCAATTTTCCGATATGTCTACACCCGCCCGGAATCTGCTCCGCTTCATGAATCTATGTTCAAAGTGTCAATCAAGGGGGTGTATTGTTGGGTACAGATTTTCTATTAATAGTAAATGAAATATTATAGTCGATGTTCGATTTACAAAGAAAGGATGAGTGATAGTGTTAAACCATAATTATCACAGCAAAGTTTTTAAAAGATGCTGTATTCTTCTTGTTTTAATCACTGTAATAGTGGGAGTCATTGCAGGGTTCGTTTTTAAAACAGGCGGTGATGCGGAAATATCATCATATGGATATTATATTTCTGCATCGGAACCTAAATTCAATTGGCTTTTGATGATTTCGATATGGATATCTTGTCTACCATTGGCTGCAATATTATATGCGGTTTATTCGCATCTTGAAAATCAAGAAATTACGATCAATTTGCTGAATGCTATATACAATGATATTAATAACGAAAAGAACAACAATAACGAATCAAGCCCCCTGACCAATTTCCTTGCAATGGATAAGGATAATAAAACATGGAGATGTCCGCAGTGTAATACTGTAAATCTTCTTAAAGATACCGCATGTAAAAACTGCGGTTATGTCGATAGAGGTATTTAATTATATTTGAAAGAAAAGTTAGGAGATTACATATGAGAAAAATATTTTCAATTGCGGTTGCTGCTTTATTGGCGGCTTCGCTTGCAGGCTGTGTGAGCAACTCGGAATACGAAGCGCTGAGAAAAGAAAATGAGCTGTTGCGGGAAGCTGCGGACAGCGAAGATGTTTCATCAGAAACACCAGCAACCAATGATTCAGAGACTCAAACGGGATCCTCGACACAGGAATATGGAATCGGTGAGCCGATTACGATACAAACTGATCACGGTGACTATAGTGTTGCTGTATTGAGTGCATCAAAATCAAGAGAGCTGAATGAAGACGGGAATTACACTTTGATCGTCTCATATGAAATAGAAAATATATCATACGATTACAGCGATCAAAGTGATCAGTTTTCAATGCCATGGTCTAATTCCAGGAATGCGATAATCGTATCGGATGAGGACAGAAACATTTTAGAGTATTACGATATAGCCGGTCCAAAGGAAGTGCATACGCCAAAGAATGTACCTATAGGCTATAAAGAGCAGGGGAGCTATGCGTATTTTCCTGTAACGCCTAATGTATACCCGGAAAATGTAGATGTGCAGGTATGCAAGGATGCTATGCCTGTTGGAATAGTTACGGTTCCAGTAGTAGATTGATAAATAAAAATCCCCCGGTGCTGCAACACCGAGGGACAAATGTCCGCCGCGGACCAACGCGGCAAACGGAGTGTTATGGTATAAACCCAACCCACAAGTTGATTATACCATAGCACTCCGAAAAAATCAAGTAAAAAAGGAGTGTGTTTTTTATGTCAAAAAACAGCAAGAACGCAAAATCAAAGAACAGGTGCGTCATATATGCGCGCTACTCGTGCCATAACCAGACGGAGCAGAGCATCGAAGGTCAGATGCACGACTGCGAGAGATATGCTGAAGCTAACGGTCTCCAGATAGTAAAGACGTACATAGACCGAGCCATGACAGCAACCTCCGACCGCCGCCCTCAGTTTCAACAGATGATAAAGGATAGCGCATTAGGGATGTTTGATACCATCCTTGTATGGAAGCTGGACCGCTTTGCACGCAACCGCTACGACAGCGCTGTGTACAAAAGACAGCTCCGCAGCAACGGCGTTACGGTCGTTTCCGTTATGGAGCATATCACCGACAGCCCGGAAGGTGTGCTCATGGAGAGCGTACTTGAAGGTTTTGCGGAGTATTTTTCACGGGATTTGTCGCAGAAGGTCGTGAGAGGGATGCGCGAGACGGCACAAAATCATAAGATAACGGGCAAGATACCGTTTGGATACCGTAAAAGCTCAGATGGAAGATACGAGCCGGATCCTGTAACGGCGCCGGCTGTTAAAAAAGTATTCTCTATGTATAACAGGGGTTATAAAAAATCTGAGATCGCCGGCTGGCTGTGCAAGAGCGGATATAGGACTGCATCCGGAGCGTCGTTTACACAAGCTGCTGTTACGAGGATCTTGCAGAACGAGAGATATACGGGTAAGTATACATACAGCGGGCTTGAGATCATAGATGAGACGCAGCGTATCGTTTCGGACGAGGTTTTTTGCAAGGTGCAGGATGTATCTCATGCTAAGACCAACTCCGGTAGGATCCATCGTATAAACGAAAAATATCTTCTTTCCAATAAGCTGTATTGTGGCTATTGTTATAATCGTATGAACGGCGAGTGCGGCAAGAGCAGTACGGGAAAGACATATGCGTACTATGCTTGTGTAGGGAGGAAGAAGTTTCACGTATGTATTCGAAAAAATTTTAATAAGGATGCTATAGAGAAAATCGTTATCGACTCCATATCAAGGCTGATATCCGATAGCGATATAATAGATAGGATATCAGATGCTATCATTAAGTATCAAAACGAGCATGATAATACCGGCGAACGAATCTCGGTTTTAACAAACAAGCTTAATTCCATAAATTATAAAATAACAAATTTAATGAGCGCTATAGAAAATGGGATTGTAACACCAACTACCAAGCAGCGGCTTATTG
>DVNB01000020.1 GCA_018714695.1 Candidatus Ornithomonoglobus merdipullorum
TTGATAGATTGGTGCAATTGTAAAATACCTCATGTTCTATTTCTGTAATATATTGAGGTAACTCAATGGTTTCCAGAGATGTACAATAAGCAAATGCTCCGGCTTGTATTTCTATCAATGTATCAGGCAGAATTACGTTTTTTAAATTATACATGCCGGCAAATAATTCATAGGGAAGTTTAGTCATACCGTCTTCAACTGTTGCAGTGACAATACCGGAGTTACAAAACGGTCCGTTAGAAGCTTTAACACCGGACCAATATCTATTGGTATTTTCCAAGGTTTTAGGTATGAATATTTCCGTCAACGAACTGCATCCGGAAAATGCTTGATACCCCAATACAGTTATGTTGGGCGGCAGATTTACGTTTGACAAATTGGTGCAATTTTGAAATGCTTTACTAACTATCTCCGTCACCGTATTCGGCATGGTGACCGAGCGTATAGCGGTATTGCCGGAAAAGGCTGAGCTTCCGATCTTCGTAACCGTGTACCCATCGATCTTTGACGGCACCGCAACAGCCGAGGCGTTGCCGCTGTATTTCGTAATTGTTGCATTACCGTCATTATCTGCTTTATATTCCCAGATAATGACCGGCTCTGCCGTTCCGCCGCCTCCGTATGAGCCTTGTCCATAGCTCGGCGACGGGTTAAAATATCGCGATGAAGTGGATGTAGTGTATTTCAGGCTTAAACCTCTTGCGCATGACGATACAAACACACCATCCTCATAATGGTACACAACTCTTACCGGACTGTTGCTTTCGGTGAAAATATCCTGTGTCTCTATCGGTATGCTCTGTCCGAAAACACTCGCCGACGCGCCTGCCTGCGCGTACAGATATCCCTTTATAGTCACACAGCTTTTCGGAGCGCCGCTGTCGAAAGCGTCGAGCTTAAAGCTCATTTTTACTCCTACTGTTCCGTATATGACGCCCTTTACAAAGACCAGATCGATATCGGCTGCCAGTCTAAGACCCGCTCTCACCTGCGCTTCGGCTGTAAATGAAAAGCCTTTTTTTGTATAGCCTTTAATAAGCCTCAAATCTCCGTCATCATATGAAATACCGGCTTTCAGTTCTCCGTCCCAGGACATTGAAACGCCGCCTGTCAAAGAATATTCCATTGAGAGCGATATGGCGCCTACTCCCGCTATCGGGATCGCGCCCAATGTGATACTGGACGGGATCCCCGCATAGCTGCCGAAATCAAAGCTGATCTCGGTAGTTACCGTTGTATCCGCTGTGACGATCGCTTTGGCAGAGAATGTTTTTAAGCTTTCCTTATGATCAAGCTTTAAATTTTTCAGCCGAACGGTAACCGTTCCAGCTGCCGCGCCGCCTACGCTGATATTCTGCGAAGCGGTAAGCGTCTTGGATGCTTTGTCATAGTCGATACTGTAAAGCTCGATCGCCATTTCCTCGGTCTCTAAGGTTTCGGTGTTGGTTATCGTATATGTAGATAACTCGTTTGCTTCAAAGTCCTCAAGATCAATGTCTATAGAACCCTCCGAGTCCGCCGCTGTAATTGCGTCTTCGTTTTTATGAGCGGAAATAACAGTCACATTATCCAATGTATCAACGCTCAGCGCATCCAGTGCAACGGGGTAACCGCTGTTATACACTACAAAGGTATCTCCAACCGCAATCCCCGGTTCATAGTCTGTGATCGTTACTGTATAGCCGCTGTCGATAACTGTATCGACGTTTTCGGGGATCACAATAACGCCGTCTTCAAATTCATATGTACTGTTATAGTTTTCATCAATTTCATCATCTGCAAGCACAGATTTTGCGTCATTCAGCATTGTCTGCGCTTCAGCTGCGGTTATCGCCTTTTCGGGCAGGAAGTCGCTTCCCGACAGTGCAAACCAATTGCGGTTTACGGCGATCTGAATATCATCAGGATATGTAACGCTGTCCGCTTCGCTATATGTGTATTCCGAATCTTCATCAAGCCGGAATTGCAGACAGGAATTAAGCGTCCTTGCCGCAAATTCACGGGTCGCACTCTCGTTTGGAGCGAACGCTTCGCCTTCTTCAAGGTCAATAACACCAAATTCCACTGCAACTAATATGTCACGGTAGCAGCTATCGGCTTCCGATATATCGCTGAAATAGTTGTCGGGCATATTACTGTCGTCCTCAACCGTCATTGAAAATGTTTCGACAAGCCGTGAGATCCACTCTGCGCGCGTCACAGTATCCGCCGCAAAAGCGGTAGGTAACAATGCAGTTAGCATTGCTACTGCCAATAGTGTGCTGATCAGTTTTCTCCTCATATTGATCCCTCCAGTTTTTTTGTTTTTTCGCGCAACAAAAAGTGCGCCTTCCCAGACAAAGCATTGCACAAAAATACAAGGCTTCAACCAATGATACTTAGTCTTTTCTGCACAAAAACAAATACTGACAAAAATGAAGCTTATATTTTATAACGCAAAAAGCAGCAGCCAGAGCGCATAAGGTTTTAAACTAAGTAACAATTTTATTATAGCATATATTTACACGATTGTAAATGCTATTACAGATATTTTTTAATCGACTGTGAATACCGGCTTTGCAGTTTCTCTATGCTCGAGCGGCATCAGTAAGTGTACTGTACTCTCCTGTAGGCGGTGGGTGACAGACCGGTGTGGCGGCGGAACATGCGGCTGAAATAGAGCATATCGTTGTAGCCTACCGCATGCGCGATCTCGCCTACCGTCATGAGCGTTGACATCAGCAGCCTCTGCGCGTGCTCCATGCGTGTCTTTGTGTGGAACTGCTGCATCGTCATGCCCTTTTCGCGCTTGAACAGGAACGCCATGTGCTTGTAGCTCAGATAGAAACGTTCCTCAAGCTCGGCCGCGGAAAACGGACGTGTATAATTTTTCGAAAGATATTCGCATATGTCGTCACTCACGGTATGCGGCGTGAGTGCTTTTTTGTGGTAAAACGCGATCTCGCTCAAAAGTGAGAACAGTATCGCGTGCTCATGCCACTTGCGCTCCGGATCCTCCGAGCTGTCTATGAGCTCCGAAAAAAGCCGCACCGCTTCACTGTTTTGCATACCCGATAGCTTTTTCGGCAGCTCTATCGTGCTGCCGCTGTCCGTCGCCTCCGTCCGGAAATGCGCGAAATACCACTCGGTACCACGCTGTATTTCATATTTTCCGTAATGATGCACGCCGCCTTTCAGAAAAAACAGATCGCCTCCGTTGACCTCACAGTCTGTCTCATCCTCGGTCACATATATCGTTCCGTCTATCCCGCAGATCAGCACATGAAAATCTGCGGTCCTGTCGGCATGGAAAAACGGCTCGTGCGCGGTGAGATGTCCGCACGAGAGGAGCCGCGGCATGCGGTCGTTTGGCAATATCAGTGTATTCACGATTATCCTCCATATATATGCGATTATGTTCCATTGTTTTATGGTTTTATAAGTATTATACTACATATAAGAGAGAATTTCAAGGCTGTTATCACGGGGAGAGGAGAGAAGTTTGAAAATGAACAATGAACAATGGAGGATGGACAATGGACGGACTCTATGCGTCCGGAAGTGTCATGTGCCGTCGGGGCCGCACACCGCGGGGCGGCAAATAAACATCCGGTTCAAACGTATTATCTGCGCTGCGGCTTCCGGCATATGCCGAGGTCATATACGAAAACGGTATGACCGCTGAAACGCCGGTGGAATGGAGCGGCGTGGGACCGATAATGACACAGGGAGAACATATCATAATGGGAAAGACAACTATAGCAGGGACAGAATACGAGGTCAGCGCGACAGTGAATGCCGTGAGCGAGTCGCTGGATGAGAATTACTCAGTAACACGCAGCCTCAATTTTGTAAGGAATACGGGAACGGCATTCGTTGAGGCGATATATGACGTTTACACCGAGCAGACGGACGAGCTTGCGCTGAAGCTTACGGTGAGCGGGGCTGACGGAACGGCGGTCGCGGAAAAGACCGTCCTGTTTACACCGACTGCGGAAGGCGGTACGGTGTCGGCAAGAGCGGAGCTTGGGAGCGGCGATGCCGAATACACGGTAAAGTCGCAGCTTGTGAACAACACTACGGGCGCGCCGGTAACGGGCGAGAGAACGCGTGTGATAAACGTATCGTCAAATTATGCCGATACGGCTGATATAGCGCTTGAGGACGGCAGCATGTTTGAAAAGAGCGCCGAAACGGGACTTGAATACGTGAAGTCGATAGATGTTGACAGGCTGCTCGCTCCGTCATATGAGATGCACGGACTTGAGGCGCCCAACGGAGCGGAGCGATACGGCGGCTGGGAGAGAAAGAGCGCGAACAACTGGACGAGCAGCGGCGGAGACGAAACATATACGCTTGCCGGACATTCGCTCGGACACTGGATGAGCGCGGCGGCGGTGCTGTGGCGAGAGACCGGCGATGAAGAGGTGCGTGAGATGCTTGATTATGCCGTTGACAAGCTGGACGAGCTGCAGGAGACAACAGGCTCGGGCTATATAGGCGGCTGCGAGGAGGAGACGTTCCTCAAATGCTTTGCCGGCGACAGCAATTGGGCAAACGGCTACTGGGTGCCGTGGTACGGTGTGCATAAGATATATCAGGGACTTTTAGACGCCTATGACTATACGGAAAACACAAAAGCGTTCACGGTCCTCAAAAGGTTTGCCGATTGGGCTGCGGAAGGTACCGCGGGGCTGTCCGATCCTCAGATGCAGAGCGTTTTAAACGTCGAGTACGGCGGTATGAACGAGATCTTTGCGAGGATGTATGAGATAACAGGTGACGGGGAATACCTGAGCACCGCAGTGAGATTTACGCATAATTCGGTGCTCGATCCGCTGACAGACGGCCGTGACGAGCTTACGGGACTTCACGCAAACACGCAGATCCCCAAGATAGTCGGAGCCGCGGAGATCTATGAGCAGGATCCGGAAAATCATGCCGGTTACAAAACGGCCGCGGAGAATTTCTGGCATTTCGTAAACGATGACCGCGGCTACGTAATAGGCGGCAACTCGATCGCGGAGCACTTTGAGACGGAGGGCGCGGAGACGCTCGGTATCAAGACCTGCGAGAGCTGCAATACCTATAATATGATGCGTCTCACGGAGCATCTTTTCGATTGGGAGCACGACAGCGCGTATATGGACTGGTATGAGAAGGCTCTGTACAATCATATACTCGGTCAGCAGGATCCGGATACAGGCGCGAAGATGTATTTCGTATCGCTTTTGCAGGGGCATCACAGGGTGTACGAGGTAAAGGATGAGTCGTGGTGGTGCTGCACCGGCACGGGAATGGAGAACCCGGGCAGATACACGAGAACGGCGTATTACGAGGACGGAGACGGGCTCTATGTAAACCTCTATATGCCGGGCAGCTATACATGGGAGGAAAAAGGTCTTGCATTCAATGTTGAGACGGAGTATCCGTATTCGGACAAGGTGAAGATCACAGTGACGGGCGGAACGGCGGATGCCGATATAAAGCTGCGTGCGCCGGGCTGGCTCGAGGATGAAATGACGGTCTCGGCACACGGAGAGGTATACACATCCGGCGGCGGAGAGTATCTCACGGTCTCCGGCACATGGACGGAGGGCGACGTTATCGATATTACAATACCGATGCAGATCCGTGTTTACGAGTCGAGAACGGAAGGGCAGATCGCGTATGAATACGGTCCTGTGGTTCTTGCGGCGGAGCTTGGCTCGGTCGAGGGCGTTTCGGGTGTTGAGGAGTATATCTCGAACGAGACGAGGATAGACAGCGTCACGGCGGATGTGCCGTATATAGTTACGGGCGGAGCCGATCCGAAGAGCCTTGTATCGGCAGTGGACACATCAAAGCTTACGTTTAGGATAGACGGAGAATATGTATCCGACGGGAATGATGTGACGTTAAAGCCGTTTTATGAGATACACCACAGCTTCCACAGCGTTTACTGGAATCTCGATAACGGCGGCGACGAGTATGAGAAGTGGCTGAACGATATAACTGTTGACAAGGTAGAGCCTGACGGTCAGCAGGACGAGATCGGTCATGGCCTCGAATCGAAGGATTCACATCAGGGCAGCTTTGCAGGCGGCGGCACGACGTATTTCTTCCGTGACGCGTTCGGCAGCGCAGATGCGTATTTCAGCTATTCAATGGAGGTGGACGGCGCCGCGCAGAATTATCTCTTTGTGCGCTATTGGGGAAGCGATGTTCCGTTCAAGGACAGCGGCGTTGATTATACGCGGGACTTTGACATATATATTGACGGGGAACATCTTGCGTCACAGCAGATAAACAATAATGATCCCGGTTCACCGTACGACGTGTTCTACACGATACCTCGGGAATATACTGACGGCAAAGAGGCTGTAAGTGTGAAATTTGCCGTAAAGGATGATAGAACTTGCGCCGGAGGAATATTGCAGATGCGCACGACTTCATCGGACGGTGAGGAGCCTGAGCTTCCTTCATCGGTGACAGCCGAGACAAAAGAAGGCGCGGTCGTATTCGGTTCGGCGTATGACGAAAACTGCGGATGCGATATGTATATCGCGCTCTATGATAACGAAGGCAGTCTTGTCGGACTTGAGAAGAATATGGCATCGGGTGAGTTTGCGGTACAGAGCGGGACCTACAGGCTCAAAGCATTCTTCTGGGAAGGAATGAAGCCGAAGTATGACAGCGTTGGATTTGACGGACTTATTGTTGAGTAACAGTGGCAAAATGTAAATAAACAGACGGATTTTGCAGATACGCTTGATTTTTTCGGGCGTATCTGTTATTATTTTATCCGGTGGAGATAAATGAAGAATGACAGCTTGCGGCTGTTCAAGGAGATTTTATATGCGTATTAGGATAAACGAGAAACAGAGGCTTTTTGCGGTAAGCCCGATGCTTTACGGTGTGTTCTTTGAGGACATCAATTACGGCGGGGACGGCGGACTTTACGGTGAGCTTCTGGCGAACAGGGCTTTTGAATATTACGGCAGTGACGGTCTTACTGACAAGCACGGCATGTGCTGGGAACCGTCCTGTCAAACGGAGTTCCGTACCGTTTGCGGCGAGCCGGACGGCGCGCAGCGATACAGCGCTGTGCTTCGCGGAACGGTAAGGAACACAGGCTTTTGCGGTGAAGGCTTTGCGGTGCGCGCAGGTGAAACATTTGATTTCCGTATGACAGCGGACGGCAGCGCCGATGCTGCCGTGAGGATCGTCGGTGCGTCCGATGCGTCATTGCGAGCGGTGCTTGCGGAAGGACATATCGCGGTGAATGGCAGAGGCGAGTATACGCTTTCGCTGACCGCCTCAGTCGAATGCAAAAATGCATACCTTGAGATCTGCACAGATAAAGAGGTGACTATATCGTTCACGTCACTTTTTCCGCGTGACACCTACATGGGGCGAAAAAACGGTATGAGGAAAGATATTGCGGAGATGATCGCGGCTCTCAAACCGGCGTTCATGCGGTTCCCCGGCGGCTGTGTGGTCGAGGGCAGGAGCTTTGAGGATATGTACCGGTGGAAGGATACGATAGGCCCGGTCGAGCGGCGGCGGACGAACCGTAACCGCTGGCAGATGGACGAATATTATCAGGCGGGCGGCAGCGCGGCGGATTACTTTCAGTCCTACGGGCTCGGATTTTATGAGTATTTCCTGTTCTGCGAGGACATAGGCGCGAAGCCGGTGCCCGTTATAAACTGCGGAATGACATGCCAGTGGCATGAGGGGCTTACCGTGGAGCTTGACGAGCTCGGCAGATGGGTGGACGACGCCGCGGATCTCGTCGAATTCGCAAACGGTCCCGCAACGTCCGAGTGGGGCGCAAAGCGGGCGGAGATGGGACACCCGGAGCCGTTCGGGCTTGAATATATCGGGATCGGAAACGAGCAGTGGGGCAGGGAATACTTCGAGAGGTATGAGGTGTTCGAGCGTGAGCTCAAAAGGCGGTGCCCGGGAATAAAGCTCATAGTGAGCGCCGGCTGGACAGACAGCGGCGAGGAATTCGAGCTGGCGATGGACTGGATGAAAAACAATAGGGAGGGCGCATACGCGGCGGATGAGCATTTCTATAAATCACCCGAGTGGTTCACGGACAATATATCGAGATATGATAGCTACGACCGTTCGCTGCCGAAGGTGTTTATAGGCGAGTATGCCGCGCATACCGATACTGATATTCCAAAGCGGCGGTGCAATTGGTATGCCGCGCTTTCAGAGGCTGCGTTCCTGACGGGCGCGGAGAACAATTCCGATCATGTTGTGATGACATGCTACGCGCCGCTTTTGGCGCGGGAGGGACACTGGCAGTGGAAGCCTGATCTTATCTGGTTTGACAATGACGGCGTATACGGCACGCCGAGCTATTATGTGCAGCAGATTTTTGCATGGAACCGCGGCGATCATGCCGCTGCGGCAAAGTCGGACGATCCGCGCATAAAGCTTGCGGCAAGCGTCACCGAGGATGGTTCCGAGCTGATATTAAAGGCTGTGAACATCTCCAGTGAGGATATTGAGACGGAGATAGAAGCGGATGAGGTTTACGCCTCATGCGAGGTCACCGAGCTAAGGGCGGAGCCGGAGGATGAGAACTCTATGGCGGAGCCGCATAAGGTGTTCCCGTCGGTGCTGCCGTGCGTGCCGGGCGGCAGGCACAGGATCGCGGCGTACAGTGTAAATATATTCCGATTCAAAAAATAGGCACAGCGCCGCGGAAAATTTGTTTTTGTGAAAGGAGAAAGAGTAATGAAAATAGCGGTAACATATGACAACGGAGAGGTGTTCGGTCATTTCGGACACACTGAGCAGTTCAAGATCTATGAGGTGGAAAACGGCGTTATAAAAAGCGCCGAGGTAGTGCCTACAAACGGCAGCGGACACGGTGCGCTGGCTGGATTTCTTGCATCGCGCGGCGTTGACACGCTCATCTGCGGAGGCATAGGCATGGGCGCGAAGAACGCGCTTGCCGAGGCGGGGATAATGCTGTTCGGCGGCGTTTCCGGAGATGCCGACAAGGCGGTGGAGGAGCTTCTGAAGGGCACACTGAGCTTTAATTCGGATGCGGCATGCTCGCACCATCACGAACACGGCGAAGGACACGACTGCGGCAGCCATGATCATGGCTGCGGCGGGCACAGCTGCGGACAGTAACGCTTATAAGCAAAAAAACGGTATTCAGGCACTTTAGCGCCGGAATACCGTTTTTTGTTATGTCATTATACAAGATAGAGCAGATCCGTGTATGTCGGGAACGGCCAATATTCCTTTGCAACCATAGTTTCAAGAGTATCTGCCGTCTTTCTGAGCGCATCCATAGCGGGGATGACATTCGTTACATAGAACATACCGCACTTGAACGGATCTTCGTCTACACTCGGAGCAGCATCCACTTCAGCCGAAAGAGCGTCTATGTTTGCCATAAGCTCCTCGGTGAGCGAGTTCAGCTTCTTTGCAAGCTCTGTTTCGCGCGCTGCCTCAATGCCGATAGCCTTCTTTGACGAAACGTTCTCAACAACGAAGTTCGAATATTTGAGACATGCCGGAAGTATCTCCTGCTTAGCCATATCGAGCATCGTAAGAGCCTCGATATTGAGCTTTTTGTCGTATTCTTCCATCATGATATCCGTTCTTGTGGTTGTTTCCGTTCTTGTAAATACACCGTGCTTCTCGAACAGTGAAAGCGAAAGCTCCGACTTGAACAGCGGCAGTGCCTCCGGTGTAGTCTTGAGGTTCGAAAGACCTCTGCGCTTTGCTTCCTCTACCCATTCGTCACTGTAGCCGTTGCCGTTGAAGATAACTCTGTCATGCTTCTTGAAGAGATCGATCGCGATCTCGAGCGCCTTCGACTTAACGTCCTCGCAGCCCTCAAGAGCATCTGCGCACTCACTCAGCGTGTCGGCAAGGATCGTGTTCAGAACGATGTTGATGCCTGAGATCGACTGTGCCGAGCCGGGCATTCTGAACTCGAACCTGTTTCCTGTGAACGCGAACGGTGAGGTCCTGTTTCTGTCTGTGCTGTCCTTCTTGAGGATCGGGATAGCGTCTATACCTGTCTCAAGGAATTCGCCCGCAACGCTGTCCTCGTGCTTGCCGGTCTTGAGCTCCTCTACCACCTGTGCGAGCTGATCGCCGAGGTATACCGATACGATAGCCGGCGGAGCCTCGTTCGCGCCGAGTCTGTGGTCGTTGCCTGCGGTAGCGACAGAAAGTCTCAATATATCAGCGTACTTGTCAACAGCCTTTATAACAGCGGCGAGGAAGAGAAGGAACTGCACGTTTTCAAGCGGGTGCTTGCCGGGCTTGAAGAGCAGCTCACCGTCAGATGTTCCGATCGACCAGTTGTTGTGCTTACCTGAACCGTTGATGCCCTCATACGGCTTCTCATGGAGCAGGCAGTGCAGACCGTGACGGTCAGCGACCTTCTTGAGGATCTCCATTGTGAGCTGGTTGTGATCTGCCGCGATGTTTGTTGTCGAGAATATAGGAGCGATCTCGTGCTGTGCCGGAGCGACCTCGTTGTGCTTCGTCTTTACGAATACGCCGAGCTTCCAAAGCTCCTCATCGACTTCCTTCATGAAGTTCGATACACGCTCCTTGATCTGACCGAAATAGTGGTCGTCAAGCTCCTGTCCCTTAGGAGGCATTGCACCGAAGAGTGTTCTTCCGGTAAGCATGAGGTCCTTTCTCTTATTGCGGAGCTTTTTGTCCACAAGGAAATACTCCTGCTCAGGTCCTACATATGAAACGACTCTTGCCGGCTCCTTGCCGAAGAATTTGAGAACTCTCTTAGCCTCTTTGTTGATGGCTTCCATTGAACGGAGAAGCGGTGTTTTCTTGTCGAGCACCTCACCTGTGTATGAGATGAACGACGTCGGGATGTAGAGTGAGTTATCCTTTATAAATACGAAGGATGTCGGATCCCATGCCGTATAGCCTCTTGCCTCGAATGTAGCTCTTAATCCGCCGGAGGGGAACGACGATGCGTCCGGCTCACCCATAACGAGCTCCTTGCCCGAAAACTCCATAATGACTGTCTTGTCGGATGTGGGAGTTATGAACGAGTCGTGCTTTTCTGCGGTCGATCCGGTCATAGGCTGGAACCAATGCGTGTAATGCGTGCAGCCGTTCTCGATCGCCCAATCCTTCATTGCGTTCGCAACAACGTCCGCAACGCCGATGTCGAGCTTTGTGCCGTCATTGATCGTCTTTAACAGCGACTTGTAGGTCTCCTTGGGGAGGCGTTCCTTCATTGTGGGAAGGTTGAATGCCTTGCACCCGAAAATCTCAGCCACATTTCCGTTTTTCATCATAGTTAAATACCTCCTAAGAATGTGTACGGTATCCCTTATTTGTTTGCCACGCACAGCGGGTAATATTAGCTTTGGCTAATTTTTTTGAGATTATCAAAAAAGGGTGTTTTATATCTATTCAATATAAAACACCCTTGTCTTAATCCGTACTCATAATTTAATTATGTTTCTATTATACCACTTTTTCTCGGAATGTCAATATACAAATTGTTTGAATCAAAGCCGAGGTGTCAAAAATTCTTTGTGCAAGATAACAGCGTGCGCATATGATCATCAGTCATAGTCCACGTCCCATGACACAACCGTTCCGTCTGATGCGAGTATTTCCGCCGAATATTCCGTTCTGCCCTGACGGAACTCTATCTCGTATACGAGACGGCCGTCGTCGCGGTCAAGATTTGTTTCCGTAAATGTTACGTCTGCTTCGGAGAGCCCCGCTCTTTCAAGCGCGATCTCTTTGGCTCTGTCAAGCCCAATATCATCGCCGGATGTCCCCGCCGATGCGCCGCCGCCTCCGCCGCTCTGAGCGCCTCTTATCTCATCAACATCCCATGAGCGGATCGTTCCGTCCGCCGCGCTTATATCCGCCGAATATTCCGCGGCCGAGGTGTAGAATTCGATGTCATATTCGCGGACGCCGTCATCGACCTCAAGTCTTTCGCGTGTAAATGTCACATCCGCTTCGGAAAGTCCCGCTCTTTCAAGCGCGATCTCCTTCGCACGCTCAAGCGTGATCTCGCCTTCCTGCGGTATCACTGCCTGTCCGGATGAAGAACCGCCGCCGGTCCCGCCGGGAACTATAACGTCAGCATCCGTCACGGTCGTCTGCTCGGTCTTCAGCTCTACGCGCTTTTCGTCTTCATACCAATATACTGTCTTTCCCATAAGCTCGCCTATTGCGCGTACCGGAAGATAGGTGGTCCCGTCGTAGAGCATAGGATATACAGTTTCGCCCTGCGCGTTTTTGAAGGTCTGCACCTCTCCGTCGACCACTATAGTGAAGTCGGGTCTGAGCTCCGATTCGACCTTCTGTATCACCGTCGCGGCAGATACACCGGCTATCACTCCCGCAAGACAAAGTCCGAGCGCGGCAAGCAGTGTCACTTTCTTTTTCAACATTATGATCATCTCCTTTCTGTCTTTGATCATATTATACTGTATAAGTAGGGATTTGTCAACAGTATTTTTTAAATTGTTGACTTTTACATAAATATGTGCTATCATGTTTGTATAAAACGACGAGGAGGTACGATGATGAACATCAAATGGGACACGGAAGGCTACATAGAAAATTTCGGTTTTGTGCATGAGTACGGCGAGGATGTAATATCGCTCATAGACGCTAAGCCGGGCAGCTTTGTTATCGATCTCGGCTGCGGCAGCGGTGCGCTGTCGGAAAAGCTTCGTGAAAAGGGCTATGAGGTGCTCGGGATAGACGCGTCGGAGGATATGGTAAAGGCAGCATCTGAAAGCTATCCTGATATAAGATTCGTTTGCGGCGATGCCGTTTCGTTTAAACCGGAGCGCGGCGCGGACGTTGTTTTCTCGAATGCGGTGATGCATTGGATAGACGCCGATAAGCAGGAGGCGGCTGCGAGGAATATCTTTGACGCTCTTGTTCCGGGAGGCGATTTCGTGTGCGAGTTCGGAGGCAGCGGCTGCGCGGAGACGGTACATGCGGAGCTTGCGCGGATCTTTGAAAAGAGAGGGCTTGTATATAAAAACCCGTTTTTTTTCCCGACGATAGGTGAGTATGCTCCGATCCTTGAAAAGGCAGGGTTTACAGTGAGATATGCCGTTCTATTTGACAGACCGACGGTGCAGAAGACAGAGGACGGACTGGCTGACTGGATCAGGATGTTTGACAAGAAACCGTTTGAGGGACTTGAGCCGGAGCTGTGTGATGAGATCATAGCGGAGGCGTCGGAAAACCTGCGTCCAGTTCTCTTCAAGGATGGAAAATGGATAGTTGACTATGTGAGGATACGCATAAAGGCGGAAAGACCGGCTTTTTCCGAAAAAGGATGAGCAGGTGAGGATGCTCCATATCGTTAAAAGGACCGCTTCACAGCCTTGGCTGCGAGCGGCCATTTTACGTCATTCAGCTATGGCAAAGCAGATCTTGTCCTTGAATGCTATGCCGTATTTTATGATGTTTTTGTAGCCGATGCCGCGCGCCTCCGCCGCGTAGTCGCGCTCGTCTATCTGGCGCAGCGCCCTTTGGGCGGCAGCGGTGATCTCCTCGTTTGCCCTGCATACCTTGAA
>DVNB01000021.1 GCA_018714695.1 Candidatus Ornithomonoglobus merdipullorum
TTATTTGATCGATCAGCCACATTACATCTGAAAACCGACTTGCCATTACCTCGTTGGTGTAGTTAGCAAGAGGCGCGGAAACTTCCATGATCCTTTTATATATTTCTGACGGTATGACCATGACCTCGGTATCCTTTTCAGCAGCGACAGCAATATCAAACTGAATACTGTTCATGATACAAGAGGCGGAGAAAAGACAAATATCGCGATCAAAAAGGCGGTACAACGTGATCTCTTTTCCATCTTCGGATACGATAAATGCGCGAAGCTGTCCGGATATTACAAGCAGGAGTCCCGTGCATTCGGCAGATCCGTTTTGCAGCATTTGTCCTTTATGAAATTTGCGGGTAAAAGCAGAGGTTAAAAGCTTATTCTGCTGTGTTGTGTCAAGTTTATCCCAAACGGGAAGATATGTTAAGTAATTCATAATCAAAAGTTCCTCCGCTATTAGTATATCATTATCTTAGGCGTATGTCAATAAATTATAAAAGTATGATTTGAGCTGTCCGTATCAGATGAATGATGCAAGTCTTTTATGTGATATGAATAGATCATATTGTACACGCATCGCGTAATAAACTAAATAGGAACGGAGGAATGAGTATGGACATTGAGACTGTCAGACAAATGAAAGCAGTGAATGTCAGGACTGTTGATAAAGATACATTGGTCGATATCAAGGACGTCGAGATAGATGCCAATGCCGCGCCTGAGAAAAAGATGGCGGAGTTTGTGCGGCAAATAAAAAATCCGTATTGTTTTCTGTGCCGCGGATATGCGGTGAAGCTTGAATTTGCAGACACGGACAGGACGATAGAGGATCGCTTTATGGAATATATCAATACCCTGCTCTGATATTTGGAGCCAAATTTTTTGACACAGAATAGTTTATGATATATAATATAGTTGACTTTTTAAATGAATATGGGACCGATTCTCTTGATATTAACTATAATAATATACGGGAGGTTTCACAATGGCTGAAAAGAAATACAAAGCAGCGGTCTATCTCCGCCTTTCCAAGGAGGACGGGGATAAGGAGGAGAGCTACAGTATATCAAATCAGAGTGATCTTGCGCTTGACTATATAGGCAGGCATGATGATATAGAGCTTGCGGCAGAATTGGCTGATGACGGATATACCGGTTCGAATTTTAACAGACCCGCTTTTCGTGAGCTGATAGATAAGATATCTGCCGGAGAGGTGGATTGTGTGATAGTAAAGGATCTGTCGCGGTTTGCGAGGGATTATATCGGCACGGGATATTATCTTGAAAAGCTCTTTCCATCATTGGGAGTACGGTTCATTTCTATAAATGACAATATCGATTCTATAGAGGATAACAGCTCTAATGCAAGACTTGTGATGGCATTCAAAAATGTTTTGAATGATTCCTACATACATGACATTTCTGTAAAAATAAGAAGTCAATTCGAGATCAAAAGGAAAAAAGGCGAATTCATCGGCGCATTCGCTGTTTTTGGGTACAGAAAATCGCCGGAGGATAAGCATAAGCTTTGCATTGACGAGGAGGCGGCAAAGGTGGTCAGATATATTTTTGATCAGCGTATGCGCGGTATAAGCGCGAGCGCTATAGCCGATCAGCTCAATTTGTCGGATGTTCCATCACCGGCGGAGTATAAAAAGCTTTGCGGAAGTAACTTCGCCGCCAATCTGCAAAAATATCCGAAGTCTAAATGGACTGCGAAGGCTGTTATACGTATTCTCACGAACGAGGTGTACACCGGAACTTTGATACAGGGCAAAAGCACTATCGTCAATTATAAGGTCAAAAAGGTGATCCAAAAGGACAGAAGTGAATGGAGCATAATAAAAAATGCCCATGAGCCCATAATAGACCTTGAGCAGTTCGAGGCGGTACAGGAGATATTAAAGCGGGACACGAGAGCTTGCCCGGGACGCAAGGAGCCGTATTTATTTTCCGGGTTCTTGGTATGTGCCGACTGCGGCGCATCTATGGTAAGGCGAACCTGCATTTATAATAAGAAGCGGTATGCATATTACATGTGCTCGACAAATAAGGAGAGGCTTGGGTGCTCATCTCATAGGGCAAGTGAAAAGGCGCTGAACACTGCTGTTATCGAGGCTGTCAATGCGTACTGCCAAAATGCCGCCGAGCTTTCCGATAGGCTTGCAAGGATCCCGACGGAGCTTATAAAAGAGCGGGATATTGAGCGCATAGAAAATGTGATAGGAGATAAGTACCGTGAGATATCAGATCTTGAGCGGACTATCTCTGTTGTGAATAAGCGCTGCGCAGACGAGCTTGAAACTAAGGAAGAGTGCGATGATATATGCGCCGATATACGGTCGCAGATCCGCGGATTGGAGAAGGATATCGAGAGGCTGAGAGAAGAAAAAGCGCAGAGCGCGGATGAATACAAAAAGAATACACAATGGCTTAGGATATTCGCAGAACAGGGGACAGTAAAGAAGCTTGACAGAGTGATGCTTGCGCATCTTATAGACAAGATCTGCATATATGAGGATAAGCGCATATCGATAAAATTCAGATACCGGGATAAATACGAGCAGCTGCTAACGCTTGTGGGGCAGCCTGACAATACGGGAGGTGAACAGAGTGGCCCGCAAAAGTAAAAGAGCGATCGCAACAGAAAAGAAATCACCGCGGAATATATTTAACACCGCAGTTTATATAAGACTGTCGATGGAGGATAGGCTGTACAAACACGGGAGTGATTCAATAGCCAATCAGCGTGAATTGATACTGGATTATCTGAAGGATAAGCATGATATGAGGGTATACGATATATATTGCGACAACGGAAGGAGTGGAACGGATTTTGACCGTGAGGAGTTCCGCAGGATGATGTATGATGTATACAACGGAAAGGTGAACTGCATAGTAGTAAAGGATCTCTCGAGGTTCGGCAGGGAATACATAGAAACCGGAGATTATCTTGAGCGCATATTTCCGCTTTTGGGAGTGCGGTTTATTGCTGTAAATGACGGCTACGACAATCGTGTTGATCCGTTTGACATCACAGTCCCCATAAAAAATGTTATCAACACGTTATACGCTAGGGATATTTCCGCGAAATCGGCTGCGGCTCTCAGAATGAAACAGGAAAACGGAGAATTTATCGGATCGTTTGCACCGTATGGCTACATAAGATCAAAAGAGGACCGTCACAAGCTTGTGATCGATCCCGAAGCGGCTGATGTGGTAAAGAAGATATTCGAATGGAAGGCGGAGAATGCGAGCTATGCCGAAATAAGCAGACGTCTCTACGCGATGAGTATACCGACGCCGAACAGACGAAAGTACGATCTTGGGATACTAAAAAGTGAAGTGCATAAAAACAACGTTTACTGGAGACCGGAAACAGTGCGGTCTATACTTGCAAATGAGACATATACAGGCTGCCTGGTACAGGGACATATAAAATCACATTTTTACGAGGGAGGAAAAGACGAACGTGTTGACAGAGATGATCTGATCATCGTTCGAGGGACACATGAACCGATAATTTCTGAGAATTTATTCAATACAGTCCGCGGCAAATGCGAGAAAGTGAAAAAAGCGTATGACGACAGAGCTGGGAAGTACAGAGAGCTTGGCAGCGATGTCAATATTTTCGTGAAGAAGGCATACTGCGGAGATTGCGGCAGGCCTCTGTCAAGATACAAAAAAGTCAACGGAGACCGAGTGGCGTATTTCTATATATGCAGGCAGCATTCACAGTATCCGAATTCATGCCGTTTTGTGTCCATAGCTGAAACGGAATTGAAGGATATAGTATCGGAGACTTTAAAGAAACAGCTTGCATATCTTGTCGATACGCAGAAGCTTTTATCACAGGCGGGGAATGACACGTCTGTAAAACAAAAAAAGCATGATATTGTCAAGGAGCTCGGCAAAGCCGTATCACAGATAGGAAGAATACGAATGGCAAGGGTGCGAGCTGCATCTGATCACGCGAAGGAAATACTGTCGGAGAGTGAATACAGCGAGATTAGCGCCGGGCTGAAAGCAGAGATGAAGGAAGCAGCGCAGTGCTATGAGGCGGCTGACAGAGCGAGAGAGCGGCTTGAAAAGCTTTTGGAGACTGAATCGCGGCTCGAAAAAACAGCGCAGCTTTGCGCGGCGGGACTGTCGCGATCCGTTATAGAAAGCTTTATAGACCGTGTAACGGTCTACCCCGATAAAGAAGCGGTGATAAAGTGGAACTTTGGAAATAAAGCGGAGCTGCTCGCATCACTAAACGGAGGCGGTACAGAGTGAAAGACGAGTATGTTATAGCAAAATATCTTCGTCTGTCCTCCGAGGACGGTGATAAGGCTGAAAGCGAGAGCATAACGAATCAGAGGAGACTTATCGATAATTACATTAGGAAAATGTTTGGGGACATTAAACACAGAACAGTCGAGCTTATCGATGACGGCTACAGCGGCACGAATATGGACCGTCCCGGAATGAAAAAGCTATTGATAATGGCGGAAACTCATACGGTCGACTGTATAGTCGTAAAGGATTTTTCGCGATTTGCGCGCGATTATATTGAGATGGGCAGATATGTGGAGCAGAGATTCCCGGAATTGCAGATACGCTTTATTTCTATCAATGACGGATATGACAGCATAGAGCATATCGGATCAGCCGGCAGTATAGATGTTGCGTTGAAAAATATAATCTACACGATGTACAGCATGGACCTGTCCGAGAAAATCAAGAGCTCAAGGAAAGTGCTTTACCGGCAGGGAAAGAATATTGCGCCTTATGCCTTTTACGGCTATAAAAAGGATCCTGATGACAAGCATCACATCATTATAGATGAACCGGCAGCAAATGTTGTAAAGCGATTATTCGAAATGAGCGCACATGGGTGCGGAGCGACAGAGATCGCCAGGCGGCTCAATAACGAGGGAATACTCACTCCCGCACAGTACAAAAAGCGGCAGTATCCGAAATACGGGACGTGGGACCGTTTTGAGGGATATACGAAATGGACCTCATCTATGGTGCGGGGACTGCTCAGGGACGAGCGATACACGGGGAAATATATAGGAGCGAGAAATGAACGTGTTGCTGTCGGCAGCAGAAAGCATCGCAGACGCAGTGAAGATGATATCGCAGTGATAGAACATGCGCATGAGCCTATCGTTTCTGACGAGCTATACAAGGCTGTGCAGCCCATTGTCCATGGCGGAACGAGACCAAGGTCTGACAAGGGCATAA
The DNA here is from genome assembly GCA_018714695.1 of Candidatus Ornithomonoglobus merdipullorum. GTDB lineage: Bacteria > Bacillota > Clostridia > UBA1381 > UBA1381 > Ornithomonoglobus > Ornithomonoglobus merdipullorum. The sequence continues at coordinate 5,223 of DVNB01000021.1, forward strand.
TGAGGGGCTTGATACGCTGCGGCGGCTGCGGACACTCCATGGCGGCATACGGAGTAAAGAATGATAATGTTAAATATTATTGCCCGTACAAGTCATACTCAGAGCATAATCAATGCTGTAAAACATCTATATGTGATAGTGAGCTTGCGACAATGATAATAGATATCGTGCAAAGAGAGCTTGAGAAAGCTGCTGATCCCGAAAAAGCGGACAAAGCCGTAAAGCGGGAGCTTTACGAGAAGATAACGGCTGCCGAACGGCTAAGGTGCAGTATTGAAAGTAATAAAAAGGAGAAACTGAGTCTTTATATGCGGCTTGCAAAAGGCGAATATGACGAAAATGATTTTTCGGAGCAGATCAAAGAGCTAAGCAGCAGCATAAAAGAGAACGAAATGCGCCTGAACGCTCTGGAAGCCTCAATAAAGGAGACGAAGCAGCTTTCATTTAAAGACATGCTGCTGCGATTCAAAGAGTCGGCAGAGGATGACAGAGGGCTTATAAGGAAGCTGGTGAACACAGTTTACGTATATGAGGATAAGCGTATAAAAATAGTATGGAATTTCGGTGATATAAATCATTTGATTGAAACTTAATTTAGGATACTACTTGAAAAAACGCTGCCTGTGTGGTAGAATATAATCAGAAAGAGACATGATCGTAGGCTTGAGTGATGAGGAGGATGAAGATAAGCAAGGGCTTCTTAGAATGCTTGATGTGCTTCTCACATCTTCAAAAACTGTAGGTGAGAAAAGAGAAATATTAAAATCAGATTTTGATATTGAAATGACGGACGAAATGAATGAGGAGGTGTCGATCATGTGTAATTTGAGTCAGGGAATACTTGAGAAGGGCTTGAAGCAGGGCAGAGCGGAAGGCATCAAGGAGGGCAGAGCAGAAGGTTTAGCGGAAGGTATAGCAAATTCACTGCTCAACGTTATGAAAACTCTAAAGATGACGGCAGAGCAGGCGATGGAGACTTTGAACATCCCTCAGAACGAACATGAAAAATATAAGACCATGTTGAAAGTGACCGGATCATTGGTATAAGCAATGTTGATGAAAATATGAATGTAAAATGGAGCCTGTGGGATAGATCTTCACAGGCTCTGTGAACATATAAGCGCAATTTTCAAAAGATGACATATTAACTAATAATCATTGAAAGGGTGTAAATTATGGGCAGTTTGAGCCAAGGAATATTTGAGAAGGGCTATAAGATGGGCAAGGAACAAGCTATGAAGGAAATTAGGGAGAAAGAAATAGAGATAGGAAGGATGATAGGCATAGCAATTTCACTGCGTAACGTCATGAAGAATCTTGATATGACAGAAGAACAGGCTATGGCGGCATTATGCATACCTCAGGATGAGCAGGACAAGTATAAAAGCCTGTTGAGAGATTGTGAAGAAATATAACTACAGTAGGAATAACACGGTGAAGAGGAGGCGAGTGGTGTGATGGAAGGAAGCACGAAGAAACGTCTGCCGGTGGGGTATGAGGACTTTAAGCAAATAATAGATAATGATCGCTATTATGTTGATAAGACTATGCTTATCTATGAATTGCTTTGTGGTGATGCGCAGAATACAATTATAACGAGACCTAGACGATTTGGAAAAACACTAAATTTCAGTATGCTTAGATATTTCTTTGATATAACAGAGAAGGAAAATGCATATTTATTCGATACACTTAATATATCCAAACATTACGCAGAGATTGAGCGGTATAGAAACGCTTATCCGGTTATATCGATCTCGTTGAAATGCGGAAAACAGGGAAGCTATGAGGCTGCGGTTGACAGCATTTGCGTCGAGATACAGGATCAGTTTGTGAAATATGATTTTATTGCTGATTCAGGTAGACTCAAAGCAACTGATAATAATAAGTTTAAAATGCTGTTAGAAACATTGGAATATAGCGATAAATTGTTTAAGGGGTCGATAAAGCTTCTAAGCACATGTCTCAAACAGTATTACGGAAGTAATGTTGTCATATTAATAGACGAATATGATGTTCCTTTGGAGGATGCATACTTTTCGGGTTATTATGATGACATGGTGAGGTTCATACGATCACTGTTTGAATCGGCACTGAAAACAAACGCAGCACTTGAATTCTCGGTAATAACAGGTTGCCTTCGCATATCAAAAGAAAGTATATTTACAGGTTTGAACAACTTAAAGGTGCAGAGTATACTTAGTCCAAATTACTCAGAGTATTTTGGATTTCTTGAGTCTGAGGTAATGGAGATGTTTAAATATTATGGATTTGATGATAAGTTTGATACGGCAAAATGCTGGTATGATGGTTATCTGTTCGGTACTACAGAAGTATATAATCCATGGAGTATAATAAACTATGTGTCAGATCTTCGAAAAGATCCAAATGCTCAGCCTGAAGCAAGTTGGGCTAATTCAAGCTCTAATAATATCATAAGGAGACTGGTGGAGCAATCTAACAATGATACGAAAGAAATTGTGGAGCGGCTTGTAAATGGTGGCAGTGTTGATACGAGCATTAATGAAACGACCACATATGGTGATTTAAATAATGGCAATGAAAACATATGGAGTTTTTTGCTTTTTACAGGTTATTTAACACCTAATAAACTTATAAGCAGCGGTGTACTGACAGGAGATGACAACATATACTCGCTTGTGATACCCAATTTAGAAATTAAGAATTGCTATAAGAGCATAATTAAGCAGTATTTTGATATATGTAAACAACAGATAAAGAAAGACGATTTGTATAAAGCGCTGCTCGCTCGTGATGCGGCAGGATTTGCGAAACAGATCACGGAGCTGCTAAGAAAGAGTATAAGCTATTATGATAATGCAGAGCAGTTCTATCATGGGCTTATTGCCGGGCTTTTGTCAGGGGATATATATTATAGAGTGGTTTCGAATAGGGAAGCGGGATGCGGTAGAAGTGATCTGATGATCTATCAGGAGAGCGCATCGCAGAATGCTATAATACTTGAATTGAAAGTATGCCGTGGTACGGAAAAGCCGGATGAAGCAGCGCAGCGTGCTCTGAGACAGATAGATGAACGCGACTATGCAGCAGAGGCTCAAGCGCAAGATTATAAAAATATTATCAAATATGGCATAGCATTCAAAGGAAAACTCTGCCATGCTGTGGTAGGAGATTAGGAAATAATATGCCCCTGCTGGTAAAATGGCAGGGACATATAATCAAGATCAAAGCGGAAATATCCGCTTTTTTTGTTCCTGCACTTGACATTGTCAGATGAAATCTTCGGCGGATATCCGTGGTTCCGAGATCCGAGGGCGTTTGAGACACCGGCGTTCCCGTGGTGCTATGATCTTTCACTGCGGAAAGAGGTGCTTGCCGATAAGGTGCGGGAATCTCTCGACCTTGACGGGTATTCGAGAATGCGTTATGAGGAGTCGATAGCGCTTACGCCGCAATATGTCGGTGATACTAAAGAGGAAAAACGGCGTCGGGAGATCTCATGGCTGAATATAAACTGGTTCATGACAAATCTTCTGGACAGAAAGGACCGTATGAGCATGGCATCGGGGCTTGAGGTCAGAGTCCCATTCTGTGACCACAGGCTCGTGGAGTATGTGTGGAATATCCCATGGGAGATGAAGAATAAAGATAACGTTTCAAAGAATATACTGCGTGAAGCGGCAAAGGGGATACTTCCCGAGGATGTTCGGCTTAGGAAGAAGAGCCCGTACCCCAAAACACATAATCCGTTCTATGAGACGGCTGTAAAAGAAAAGCTCAAGAGTATTGCCGATAAGCCGTCATCGCCGCTTTTGGCGCTCTGCGACCGCAAAAAAATATATGATATAATAAGCGGGGATTTCGATTACGGAAAGCCGTTTTTCGGTCAGCTGATGGCAGGACCGCAGTTTATAGGCTTTTTGGTGCAGGTGAACACACTGCTTGATAAATATAATGTGAGATTTGTATAATAAGGAAGGGGCTGTCGATTTTAGCGATGTGCGCTAAAACCGAGCAGCCCCTATTCGATTTTTAGTTCGACAGATCAGTCGTCGAGCATTACGGCTCCCTGCATTGCAGAGGATACCAGCTTGGAATATCGTCTTAAATAGCCTGTCTTTACCTTCGGCTCATTGGGCTTCCAGCCCTTTTTACGCTCAGCCATTTCCTCATCGGAGACTTTTACGTTCAGTATGCCCTTTGTTATATCTATCTGTATTATATCGCCGTCCTTGACGAATGCGATCGGACCGCCTTCAACTGCTTCCGGTGAAACGTGACCTATCGCAGCGCCGCGCGTTGCACCGGAGAAACGTCCGTCGGTTATAAGGGCGACTTCCTTGTCAAGCCCCATACCGCAGATAGCGGATGTCGGAGAAAGCATTTCGCGCATTCCCGGACCGCCCTTCGGTCCCTCGTAACGGATGACCACAACGTCTCCCGCAACTATCTTGCCGTTGTATATGGCATCTATTGCCTCGTCCTCACTGTCGAATACCTTCGCCGGGCCTTCGTGCTGCAGCATTTCGGACGCTACGGCGCTTCTCTTTACAACGGAGCCGTCGAGCGCAAGATTGCCCTTGAGTACAGCTATACCGCCGGTCTGTGAATACGGATTCGAAAGAGGACGTATTACACTGTAATCCTTGACTTCATGTCCCGCAATGTTCTCGCCCTGAGTCTTTCCGGTCACGGTAATGGTGTCGAGCTTCAGAAGGTTTGCCTTTGAAAGCTCGTTCATTACAGCTGTTACACCGCCTGCAGCGTAAAGATCCTGAACGTGATGCTCGCCTGCCGGAGCAAGATGACATAGGTTCGGCGTTACCTCGCTTATTTCGTTTGCGTAATCGAGCGAGATCGGTGCCTTTGCCTCATATGCTATAGCGGGGAGATGCAGCATGGAGTTAGTGGAGCAGCCCAACGCCATATCCACTCTCAGAGCATTGTAAATCGAATCGGGCGTTATAATGTCACGCGGACGGATATCCTTTTCAAGAAGCTCCATTATCTTCATTCCGGCGTGCTTGGCAAGTCTTATTCTTTCAGAATAAACTGCGGGGATCGTGCCGTTCCCGGGGAGCGCCATTCCGAGTACCTCACAGAGACAGTTCATTGAGTTCGCAGTGAACATACCCGAGCATGAACCGCATGAAGGACATGCTGCCTCCTCAAGCTCCAGAAGTCCCGCTTCGTCTATGGTACCTGCCTTGAACGCGCCTACAGCTTCAAAGGTCGTATTGAGGTCTCTGAACTTTCCGCCTACGTTTACCGAGAGCATCGGTCCGCCGGAACAGATTATAGCCGGGACATTGAGCCTCGCGGCTGCAATAAGCATACCCGGAACGATCTTGTCACAGTTGGGGATGAGCACGAGCGCGTCAAGTCCGTGGGCTATCGTCATGGCTTCTATGGAGTCGGCTATCAGCTCACGTGAGGCAAGCGAGTATTTCATTCCTGTATGCCCCATCGCTATACCGTCGCAGACGCCTATAGCGGGGAACTCAAGCGGCGTGCCGCCCGCCATTCTCACACCTGCCTTTACGGCCTCTGCGATCTTGTCAAGATGGACATGACCGGGTATTATTTCATTCTTTGCCGAAACGACACCTATCAACGGACGCTCGATCTCTTCGTCGGTAAGCCCCGACGCCTTGAAAAGCGAGCGGTGCGGTGTTTTTTCGACACCTTTTTTTACTATATCACTGTGCATGTTAAAAACCTCCGTTCGTAATAAACGATACAAAAGTGTCGTTTATCGTAAATAATTATAGTTCCATGTAGTTTCATATGGCTTTTGATTGAATATATTTTACCACAGTGCAGACGGCTTGTCAATAGACTCGTCATAAATCGTCACAGCCCAAGCAGTGTGAGAAGTATATTGTGGTCATAGAGCGCCTTACATAGTATGGTATCCGAAAACAAGCCGGAGCCCATGACCGCGGCAATAGCCAGTACGGTATATATTGCGATAAGTGCGAGCGCAGTCTGTGCTATTGCTCCCGCTATATGGTTTGTCTGCTTCAAGAGCGGGAATTTGAATATAAGCTTCAAAAGCGAATATATGATAGCCAGAGCCAGCCGTATAACGATGAAAAGAAGTATCACTTCGGTTATTGAAGTTACCGTGTCCGCAGCCGCCTGTGCCGCGGCAGAAACCGTATTATCGGCTGCGTTCTCAAGCGTCTCAGCCGCAGTTTCCGCATATTTTGGCGGCATCGAATATGCTGACTCAAAAAACTGTGCTGACGACTGCGGCGCCTCGGAGGACACCGAAACATGCTCGTCTATTATCGAATAGACCTGATCCTCGACCATATAGTGCAGGACCGAGTTTTCAAAGAAGCTGTTTGTATACGGCCTTATCACGATCGTAATGACGATCGAGAGTACTATTGCGGCGATGCCCCAGACGGTGCGCAGAAATCCACGCTTATAGCCTATGACAAAGGCGCAGACGAGCACGGCGCACAGCACGGCATCTATGATGATAGGTATATAGTTTTGCATTTATCTCCCTCCCTTATTGCCAAAACAGGTGATCGCAGGACATTGTCCCGCTATCACCTGTTATATGCGTATAAATTCAATACTGTTTTCATATACGATAAGATATGTTTTACTGTTTATAAGCACCAGATCCTTTATATCCATAGGTGCAGTGTAGATGGACTTATCCTCATCTGCGGCGCCGCCGCAGATTATGTCACGGCCGTTGTTATAGAGTATTGTGGAGCCGTAAACATCTATATAATCGGGGTTGCTGTCCAATGCAAGGGTGCACAGGAGGTCTCCGTTGCGTTTGTACACGTTAAGCGCGGGTATATTCTGTATGGTGTATGAGATGAGCCTGTTTCCCCTCGTATCGTTCGCGGTATGAGTGATGGACGCGTCGTCGAAACGCTTGTCATACTGCATCTCGCAGTATTCGCTCATCGCAGCCACAGAGTTGTCACCTGAGGTGTAGATGGTCCTGCCGTTATTGAAGACGTCAAAAACGAGCGTGTCTGTGAGCTCGACTCCCGCAAGAGGATCGGGTGACTCTATGTCAAACATCATGAGATAAGACGTGACATTCGTCTCGGCATTTACCAGCGAAACGGCAACGAGACGTGTTTTGAGTATCGATGCCGAGGTGATATAATTGACGCCGGAAGCCCAGGAGAAGATCTCCTCGCCGCGTCTGTTTATGACAGTCACCGCGCCTTTGTATGCCGAACGCTCCGTCACAAGCACAATATCTCCGCGCTCGGATACGTCGCAGCTTATTATATTGTTTTCGGCGTCTACCGAAAACAGCTGCTCGTCATCCTTGTAAAGACTCAGCCGCGTACCGCCGTCGGCGGCTATCGCGATATAACTGCCGGCTGTGCTGAGGATAGGATTCTGGACATCTGTAGCAGTTTCCCATTTCAGCTCGCCGGTATTGCTGTACAGACAAAGATAATTCGATTTTGCGCAGACAACCCCACTGCCGTATACGGCAAATCCGGAATTGTCTGCCTCAACAAAAGGGAGGCGGGCCCTCGATTCGGTTACAGCCGTATATTCGGACGGCAGCTCCTCTCTTACGTTGTCGCGTATCTCGCCGGACTGCTGTGTGCCGGAGGACTCGGACTGTGCGGCGATATCCGCCTCAAATTCCGCAGCGTTTGAGGCATTGTCACTGAGATCTACAGGATCGGTGATCGTCTCCTGAAAATCGATACCCAACATATCCATGAGCATATTCATGTTATAATCAAAGTTGCGCTTGTATGTGCCGATGATGCCTGTGTCTGTCATGTAGAAGAAAAATCCGGCTACTAATATACCGCTTATTATCATTGTTATCCAGAGCGGTTTCAATGTGAACCATATCCCGCGTGAGGCAGGTCTCTCTGAGTATTCATCATCGTATTCGTCATCATCGTAGTAGTCTTCTGGATATTCTTCATCATTGTCGTACTCATCCGAATATCCGCCGTCATTGTAGTATTCCGGTTCGGTGTCATAGCCGGTCTCGTGCGTGTCGGGGTGCGGCGTATCATTGGTCCGCGGGGCGTTCGGATCTATCGGAAGTCCGTCAAGCCCCAGACTGCCTAAGACCTCCTCCTGTATCGGACCTATATGTCTCGTATCACCTGTATCGTCGGATACGGGCTGTGCCGGCGTATCGTGAGCCGCAGACGTGCGGCTTACGTTTACCGCAATGGTATCTCCGCCGAGCGCGTCGGGGGCTGGTGCTGCCTGCGGACGTACGACTCTTGTGTCGCCCAGACTGTCGGCAGTATCCGCGGACGGAGAGCCCGCGTCTTGGGATGTGTCGAAGCCGGACGTGTCATCAGCCGCGTCTTCATTTTTTTTGCCACCGTCGTAGTATTTTATAAGATCGTTAAGGATCTCATCGCGGTCTTTATCCATTAATCAAGTACCTCCTCAATAGAATACTTTTCTGAGACATAGTCCCTTGGCGGGCGCGGTGATCCCTGCCCGCTCCCTGCGGCGTGACTCTATGATCTCCGGCATTTCAGCCGGGTCGATCCTGCCGCTTCCGGCATATACAAGGGTTCCGGCTATTATCCTCACCATGTTGTAGAGAAATCCATTACCGGTAACGTCTGCTGTTATTATATTATTGCTTTTTGCAATTTCTATTCCGTATATTGTTCTGACGGTCGTCTTGACGGAAAAGCCGCTCGACGCGAATCCTATAAAGTCATGTGTACCGAGAAATGCCTCGGCGGCGCGTCTCATGCGCTCGGTGTCAAGCTCATATTTTACATGCCATGCGTACCGTGAGAGGAATACGTCCGGGAACATGCCGTTGTCTATCGTATAGCGGTAGCATTTTGCTGCTGCCGACTTATTTGCGGAGAAATCATCGTCCGCTGCTTCCGCTCCCCTGCAGACTATACCCTGGGGCAGGTTAGCGTTCAGCGCGAATGGAATCCTGTCCACGGGTATGGATGAATCTGTCCGGAAGCTTGCGGTGTATTCCTCCGCATGCACTCCGGCGTCAGTCCTGCCGCAGCCTATGGGATTTATATCCTCTCGGGTTATTATCCGCAGTGCGTCTCTCAGCGCGCCCTGTATCGTTGGTTTGCCGGGCTGTATCTGCCAGCCGTGATAGTCTGTTCCGTCAAACTGCAAGGTCAATCTAATATTCATTATATCATTACTTTCGTTAAATTTCAATTGTTAAATTCAATAATTGCTAAAATACCGCAAAAAAATATCATAATAATGAGTGCGGCAAGGTCTGTTTTGCCGAAATGCGTCTTTTTTCGCGGAGTTCTGCTGCCTTTGCCGTAGCATCTTGAGTCCATCGCAAGCGAGAGCTCGTCCGCACGGCGGAATACGCTGAGAAAAAGCGGTATCGTTACAGGTATTATTGCCCTTGCGCGGGAGATGATGCCTCCTTTTGAAAAGTCTGCGCCTCTTGCGCGCTGCGCCTTCATTATCCTTTCCGCTTCATCGGCGAATGACGGTATCGACCGCAGCGTGATAGAGATTATCATGGCTATATCGTCCGTCGGTACGCCTATATACTTTAGCGGGCGCATGAGCCGGGCAAATCCGTCCGTAAGGGCTATAGGGGGCGTCGTGAGTGTCAGGAGCGAGGCGGAGGTTATAAAGAATATGAACCTCAGAGCCATGAGCGCCGCGGTTTCCGCACCCTCCTGTGTTATATGCACCGCGCCTATCCGGAATATTACGTTTCCGTCTATAAACAGCAGATCGACAACCACGGTAAAGAGCAGAAACCATCTCATGGGTTTCAGACCATTTATAATGTATTTTATCGGGACTTTCGATGCCGCTGATGCCGCGGCGGTCAGTATGCCTATCACTGCCATAGATACAAAGCTCGAGCAGGAAAGGGAAACGAACGAGAAGATAAGCGTAAAGATTATCTTTGACCGCGGATCAAGCCTGTGCAGCAAGGATCTGCCGTTTACGTACCGTCCCACGGTTATGTCACGAAGCATGTTCGGAGGCTCCTTTCGCTTTGATGCCGTGCTCTTTAAAAAGCGTGTCAAGAGATAGGAATGCGCTTTGCTCGGTAAGCATATCCCCGGTCTCTATGCCAAACCGCAGAAGCTCTCGTTTCAGCTTTAGTGTTTCGGGAATATCGAGCCCGCATTCATCGAGAACTTTCGGCTCGGCAAATATCTCTTCGGGAGCTCCGTGCGCCTTTACCGTTCCGGAACCGAGCACGAGTATATCCTCGGCATATCTTGCCGCATCGTCCATCGAATGTGTGACGAACAAAGCCTTAACATTTTTTTCTTTGACAAGACTGCGGACGATGGAAAAAAGCAGTTTTTTTGCCGCGGGGTCAAGCCCTGCCGCGGGCTCGTCGAGCAGCAGCAGCGAGGGCTCCGACGCGAGCACTCCCGCAAGCGCCGCAAGACGTTTTTGACCTCCGGAGAGTAAAAACGGTGAGAGCTGCAGAAACTCCGGTGCGAGACATGCACGCTCTGCGGCCTCATTTACGCGTCTGTTAAGCGCATCTCCGTCAAGTCCTGCCAGACGCGGCGCGTAAGCTATGTCGTCATACACAGTATCCGCAAACAGCTGATGCTCCGGATACTGAAAAAGGAAGCCTATATTATGTGAATGCGGATCCGGAGGCGCGCCGTCAATGGTCACCGTGCCGGAATCAGGCTTTGTTATTCCTCCGATGATCTCTGCCAGTGTCGATTTACCGCTTCCTGTCCTTCCCACTACAGCCGTAATGTTTTTCGTGAGCGAAACGGTTATACCGTTCAGCGCCGGTGCTTTTCCCTCCGGAGTGACGTATGAAAAATATATATCCGTAAGACTGATCATTTTCTGCCTCCCATACCAAGCATTACCGCTGTCATTTCCGCAAGATCACGCGCGTTAAGCGCGAGACGCGGCAAGTCATAGCCGGCTTTTTTCAGCATAAGACAGAGACGCGCGCATTGAGGCAGCTCCAGTCCGCAGCGCTCTATAAGCTCCGTGTCCGAAAAAACTGTTTCCGGTGATCCGTCGGCGGCTATTTTGCCTTTGTCGATGATCAAGACTCTGTCTGCTCTCGCAGCCTCGTCCATATAATGCGTTATCCATATGACCGAGACCCCGTATTCGTCCCTCAGTTTGGTTACGCAGTCAAGTATGCGTTTTCTCGACGCGGGATCAAGCATAGAGGTGCTTTCGTCGGATATCATGTAACCGGGGCGCATCGCAAGTATCCCCGCGATCGCCGCGAGCTGTTTCTGTCCTCCGGATAGCGTGCTGATCGTTTTGCGGCGCAGTCCATCTATCTTCAGGGCGTCCAATGCGAACCGTATGCGGCGTTCCGTTTCGTCCTCGTCAAGTCCAAGATTCTCAGGGGCAAACGCTATATCATCTTCGACGGTCGATGCTACCGCCTGAGAATCGGGATCCTGAAAGACCATGCCGGCCCGCTCGCGAATATCGTAGACCAGATCCTCGTCGCGCGTATCCATTCCGTCCACCGTCACACTGCCGCTCTGAGGACGCAGTATCACGTTTATATGCTTTGCAAGCGTGGATTTTCCGCATCCGTTTCTGCCGAGAACCGCAGTGAAGCTGCCTTTTTCGATCATAAGGTCTATTCCGTCCAGCACGGTAAGCGTGTCAGCGTCCCGGCGATATTGGCGTTTGAGCTCTTTTATCTCGATCATATATGAAAACCTTTCTTTATTGTAGTCAAAGCTGTCATTGGGACCGCTATATTGGTTTGATCGTGTTTATTATACCATAAAGTGTCCGTGATTGCAATATCCGCACAAAAAAAGGAGCGGAGCTCCTTTTAATATCCGAATGCGGTCATTTTCATGATTGCCAGCATCTCTCGCAGATAACAGGGCGCAAGGTTATACCAGCTGGTATCGGCATGGATATGATTGAATGTGAAGCCCTGAAGACGCGCGAGATTATATGCTCTGTATATGTGAAAATCGTTCGTTACAAACGCTGTTTGCGTGGCGGCAAGTAAATTGTCCGCGGCTTTGTTTGAAAATTTAAAGTTTTCCGAGGTCGATGTGGAGCGGTCCTCGATGATTATGCGATCGTTGTCCACGCCGCGCTCTGTGAGATAGCGCCGCATTGCCTCTGCCTCGGTTATAGCTTCGCCTCTGCCCTGACCGCCGGAAACTATCACGGTACATGTTTCATTGCGGTCGAGATAGTCCAGCGCCGTATCAAGCCTTGCTCTCAGCGGTTCGGTGGGCTCCTCACCGCGCAGACCGCAGCCCAGAACTATTAGGTAGTCCTCGTTATATGTCACATTGTCAGCCGTTCCGTACACAAAAAGAAACATGATCATTACCGCCGTTACGATCCCGCCGCAAACGATGAGCGCCGCGAGCAGCTTGAATACGGGGATAGACAGAAGCCTTTTCGCGGTACCGATAAATATCGCGGGAAGAAAGAATATGATTCCTATAAGGACTGTCAGATAGCTCCCGATCGTTGAGTTGGCGAATATGATCATGAATATACCGTTTAATATAAGTGCCGCACCGATAGCGGCGGCTATCGCTCTTATTGCATGCTTCAGCATAAACAGAGCTCCTTTCATAAAATCGGTGCCCGGCGCAGCTCGACGGACCCCTTATCAGTCATATTATATTAAATAGCTGGGCTGTAGTCAATATTATTTGCCTAATGTTACAAAAATGTTTACAAATATGCAACAACATTACTTAAAAACTTTCGGCAAAAGTCAAATTTTTCGGCAATTTTATTGACTTTTTAGAGTGTTTATGATAAAATAATTCAGTATTTGTAAAAAGAGCGGCATTGCTTCTGCTATAATTTACAGATCATTTAAACAAAATATAAAATTAGAAGGAGTTTGGTATCTATGAATGATACGATTACACTCGGCGCGAGAATAACCGATATCCTCAAGGATATAGACAGCTTTGTCTGGGGATTGCCGCTTATAATCCTAATTATCGTGACCGGTATCTATCTTTCGATCAGAGTAAGAGGGCTTCAGATACGACATCTGGGCAAGGCCTTGAAGTTCATGGTCAAGAACGAAGAAGGCGGGGAAGGAGAGGTAACCAGCTTCGGGGCGCTGTGTACAGCACTTTCGGCTACCATCGGTACCGGAAATATCGTCGGAGTGGCAACGGCGATAGCTGCGGGAGGTCCGGGCGCACTGTTCTGGATGCTTGTTGCGGCGCTGTTCGGAATGGCGACTAAGTACACCGAGGGCTTTCTTGCGATCAAGTATCGTACCATCGATAAGGAGGGTCATGTTCTGGGAGGACCGTTCTACTATATCGAAAACGGAATGGGGAAGAAATGGAAATGGCTTGCGAAATTATTTGCATTCTTCGGTGTGTGCGTAGGTCTTATGGGAATAGGAACGTTTACGCAGGTGAACGGCATAGCAAGCTCGGTGCAGACATTCTTTGACCCGAACTCGCAGTGGGCGGTGAATCTGTTCGGACGTGATATATCGTGGTATGTAGTTATAACCGGCGCTGCGGTAACGCTTTGTACGGCGCTCGTTGTAATAGGCGGCATCAAGAGGATCGCAAAGGTATCGGAGGTCGTCGTTCCGTTCATGGCGATAACGTATTTCTTGTTTGCGATATTGCTTGTGGTATGCAATATAAACAGGATCCCCGTGGCTGTTGTTCAGATCGTACAGGGCGCGTTCGGATACGGTGACGCTATTGAAGGTGTCAGAGCGGCAGCGGGAGGAGTTCTCGGAGCCATGATGGCAGCTATGCAGAACGGTGTTGCAAGAGGTATATTCTCGAATGAGTCGGGACTGGGTTCCGCGCCTATAGCGGCGGCGGCTGCCAAGACGAACGATACGGTAAGACAGGGTCTTGTTACAATGACGGGAACCTTCATAGATACGATCATAATATGCACCATGACCGGTATCTCTATAATTATAGCGGGATCATGGGCAGATCCGGAGCTTGAGGGCGTTGCTATAACTATGGACGCGTTCGGTCAGGGAATAAGATTCTTGGATCCGCATGTATCGGAGTTCATACTTATGATATGTCTTGTGTTCTTTGCCTTTACCACTATACTCGGCTGGAACTACTACAGCGAGAGATGTCTGGAATATCTCACCAATAGGAAGCAGGGCGTTGTAAAGGCATACAGATGGATATATGTTCTGGCGGTATTCATAGGTCCGTACCTCACGGTAGAGGCGGTATGGACGATCGCTGATATATTCAATGGTCTTATGGCTATACCGAACATAATCGCGCTCATAGCGCTCAGCGGCGTTGTCGCGCGCGAGACAAACGCGTATTTCAAGGATCCGCTGAAGAATCGGAAATAAAAGAAAGCCGGAACAGGGAAATTGCCCAGTTCCGGTGTTTTTTTATTTCTTTAATGTACCGAGATTTGCGGCGGTCAGGTAGGCGTTTATGAAGCCGTTAAGCTCGCCGTCCATTACTGCCTGTATATTTCCCATCTCGTAGCCCGTACGAAGGTCCTTGACCATTGTATACGGCTGGAAAACGTATGAGCGTATCTGATTGCCCCATCCGTTCTCCGTCTGAACACCCTGTATCTCGGAGATCTTTTCCTTCTGCTGCTGTTCAGCCATCTCAACTAGCTTCGCCTTCAGCATCTTCATCGCATACTCGCGGTTTTGGAGCTGCGAACGCTGTGTCTGGCACGATGTAACTATGCCTGTAGGTATATGTGTCAGACGCACTGCCGAGGATGTCTTGTTTATGTGCTGTCCGCCCGCTCCGGATGAGCGGAATACGTCCATCTTAACGTCCTCCGGTCTGATATCTATCTCAATGCTGTCGTCCAGCTCGGGCATTACCTCGACCGATGCGAAGGACGTCATTCGCTTGCCCTGCGAGTTGAACGGCGATATTCTTACAAGACGATGTATGCCTTTTTCAGCTTTGAGATAGCCGTATGCGTTGCTGCCGGAGATTTCCATTGTGCAGCTCTTTATGCCCGCCTCATCACCGGGGAGCGAGTCCATTATCTCTGAGGTATAGCCGTTTTTCTGCGCCCACATCTGATACATGCGTATAAGCATCTCGCACCAGTCCTGCGCCTCCGTTCCGCCTGCTCCGGCGTGGAAGGTGAGGATGGCGTTCGAATCGTCATACTTTCCGGAAAGCAGTGTTTCAAGGCGCATCTTGTCTATCTGCTCATGCAGCGATTCTACCGTTTTCTTTACCTCGTCGACCAAAGACGCGTCGTTTTCCTCTTCCGCCATCTCTATCATCATGAGAGTGTCGTCATGCGAGGTCTCTATGTTTTCGAATGCATCAAGCTTATCCTTGAGTTTCTTGGCTTTTTGCAGCACCTTCTGTGAGTTTGCAGCATCGTCCCAGAAATCGGGCGCCATGCTCTGCTCGTCAAGCTCCTTTATTTCCGCTTTCAATGAAGCGATGTCAAAGTGAATCCCTCAAATCATTAATGCTTTTCTCCATGCCCTGGAGGTCGAGTCTGTATTCATCGTACTCTAACATTATTAATCACATCCTTTAAAAGAAATTTATTGCAGCAGCGGGCGTGCGAGTGACACGTCCGCTGCGCTGCTTGCGTGGATCATTCCCTCATCCTGCGCTCGTCCCGCGCCTTGCGGCGCTGTTCGGCGCGGTCATATTTTTCATCATAATAGCCCGCTCTTGTAAAAAGCCGCCCCTTTGCGCCGTTGTTGTCGTCATCCGACAGCCTTTCACGGCGCCGTTCGAGCTTCACGCTTACTGCCGATACTATGAGCGATATTATGAATACGCCCAGTGAGATCATTGCGATTATAAGAGCTATATCGCCTTCCCTTGTCACATGTATTTGTTTATCATACATCGGACTCAAGGCAAATGCTGTTATGAAGCAGCCGAGACAAACTGCCGCGGATATTCCCGTAAAAAGATACCGTTTCATACCTTATTCATTTTTACCGCAGCAGTTCTTGTATTTCTTGCCGCTTCCGCAGGGGCATGGATCGTTTCTGCCCGGCTTCTTTTCCGCGCGTTTGCCCGTGCTCTGGAGCGAGCCGTCGCCGCCTGTGTCTATCGGCTTTGCGACCTGTTCACGCTCTATTCTGATACGCGGCTTTGCGTTCAGGATATATTTAACCGTGTCACGCTTGATCGATTCGAGAAGCCCATCGTAGAGATCTGAACCGACGTTTCTGTATTCAACTACCGGATCGTGCTGACCGTATGCTCTGAGACCTATTTCGCGCTTTATCTGCTCCATCTCGTCGAGGTGATCCATCCAGAGTGTGTCAACGACTCTGAGCATTATAACGCGTTCAAGCTCCGGCATCTGCTCGCCGAACACTTCGCGCTGCGACTCGTAGTTGTCCATTGCGATCTTCAGGAGTCTCTCTCGGATGTCAGCCTTGGTTATGGTGTTGAGCTCCTCATCTGTCACTCTGAACTCGCCGTTGGCTCTCAGAGTCTTGTTTGCGAAATCTGTAAGCGCGTGGAGATTCCATTCCTCGGGTACGTCTGTTATGCCGATAAAATCGTCCATAGCGCTGTCAATGATCTGTTCGATCATTGACTTTATTGTTTCGCTCAAATCGTCTCCGTCGAGAACCTTCTGTCTCTGAGCGTATATGATCTTTCTCTGCTCGTTCATTACCTCGTCGTACTGGAGAACGTGCTTACGTGAATCAAAGTTACGGCTCTCAAGGCTCTTCTGCGCGTTTTCAATGGCGTTGGAGAGCATTTTTGCCTCGATAGGCTGGTCCTCTTCAAGACCGAGAGTTTCCACCATCTTCTTTACTCTGTCGCTTCCGAATATACGCATAAGGTCGTCCTCAAGAGAGAGGAAGAATTTCGACTCGCCGGGGTCGCCCTGACGTCCGGCACGACCGCGGAGCTGGTTGTCTATACGTCTTGACTCGTGTCTTTCCGTACCTATTATAAAGAGACCGCCTATTGCTATTACCTCGTCATGCTCGGGCTGTATCTCCTTCTTGAACTTTTCGTTGTATTCTGTGAATACCTTTCGCGCATTCAATATCTCCTCGTCGTCGGTCTCGCCGAAGCCGGTAGCCTCCGCGATGAGCTCATCCGAGAAGCCTTGCTTTGCCATCTCGTGCTTGGCAAGATATTCCGCGTTACCGCCGAGCATGATGTCGGTTCCTCGTCCTGCCATGTTCGTTGCGATCGTTACGGCGCCCTTTTTGCCGGCCTGTGCGATTATCTCCGCTTCTCTTGCGTGGTATTTGGCATTCAGGACGTTGTGCTTTATGCCCAGCTTCTTGAGAAGCTTGCTCAAAAGCTCCGATTTGTCAACGTTAACGGTACCTACAAGCACCGGCTGCCCCTTTTCGTTGCATTCCTTTATCTGCTTGATAACTGCCGAAAACTTGCCGGCCTCTGTCTTGTACACGCTGTCCTGATGATCGATACGGATGACCGGCTTGTTTGTCGGAACAGCAACTATATCGAGCTTGTAGATGTGCTGGAACTCTTCTTCCTCTGTAAGAGCTGTACCGGTCATACCGGAGAGCTTCTTATATAATCTGAAGAAATTCTGGAACGTGATCGTCGCAAGAGTCTTTGACTCGTGTTCGATGTTCACGCCTTCTTTCGCCTCTATCGCCTGATGCAGTCCGTCGCTGTAGCGGCGTCCTGGCATGATGCGTCCGGTGAACTCGTCTACGATCATTACCTCGCCCTCGGGCGTTACAACGTACTGCTGATCGCGGTGCATTACTCCGTTTGCGTGAAGCGCCTGGTTGATGTGATGCAGGAGCTTCATGTTCTCGGGATCGGAGAGGTTCTCAACGTTGAATGCCTGCTCCGCCTTCTTTACGCCGCGCTCGGTAAGAGTCGCGGTCTTCGCCTTTTCGTCAACTATATAATCGGCGTCAACGTCAACGTCGAGCTGCTTGTCGTCGTGTTCTGTCATAACCAGCTTTTTAAGACGCTTTACAAACATATCCGCTACCTTGTAGAGATCGTTTGCCGTCTCGCCCATGCCTGAGATTATGAGCGGTGTTCTTGCTTCGTCTATGAGTATCGAGTCCACCTCGTCGACTATCGCGTAATTATGTCCGCGCTGTACCATCTGCTCCTTGTGTACCACCATGTTGTCACGCAGGTAGTCGAAGCCGAGTTCGTTGTTGGTTCCGTACGTAATATCGCATGCGTATGCCTCGCGGCGCTCGTCGTTGGTCTTTTCGTGGATTATAAGACCGCAGCTCATGCCGAGGAAACGATAGACCTTGCCCATCCACTCAGAGTCGCGCTTTGCGAGGTAGTCATTGACGGTTACGATATGTACGCCGTCGCCTGTGAGCGCGTTAAGGTACGCCGGGAGCGTTGAAACGAGTGTCTTACCTTCACCTGTTTTCATCTCGGCAATTCTGCCTTGGTGCAGTATAACGCCGCCGATGACCTGAACATAGAAATGTTTCATGCCGAGAACTCTCCAGCTCGCCTCACGCATTACCGCGAATGCCTCGGGAAGGAGGTCGTCGAGTGTTTCTCCGTTTCTGTATCTCTGTTTGAATTCGTCTGTTTTGGCTCTGAGCTCGGCGTCCGTAAGCTTTTCTGTTTCCGGCTCAAGATCCATGACCTTCTGCGCTATGGGGTATATGCGCTTCAGTTCACGTTCGGAATATGTTCCGAACAGTTTGTCGAATAAATTCAATTTCTTCACCTCAATAATGATCTTTAGACTGTTTGCCTAAGAAAATAATATACACAACTATTATTATATCATATAAATCCGAATAATACCACACTTTTTTTCGAAAATTGTGTAAAAATTTATTGATACTTCTCATCTATTTTAGACAATTACGGCAGTTCATATTAAATTCACAAAAAGTACACCCATTAAATACAATTTTTTTTTGAAAAAGGTATTGACAAACCGAGAAAAATGAGTATAATAATATATGAAAGGTCAAAGAAAGTCAAAGTCAAATACAAATGACGGTCGGAACGGAAGTGATAAAATGGGTATAACAGATAAGATAGAGGCGTTTATATTGGAGCTTATGAAGCAGGAGAATGATGAATGGCTCACGATACAGAGGAATGAGCTGGCGGATATCTTCGGATGTGTGCCGTCTCAGATCAATTACGTTATCTCTACAAGATTCAGCCCTGATCGGGGTTATACGGTGATCTCCCGCAGAGGGGGCGGCGGATGTATCAAGATAAAGCATACGGAGCCTTCGGGGGAAGTGACGGAGACGGAAGCGGTGAATGAGATAAAACGTATGATGAGCGGCGGTATTATAAATGAAAGAGAAGCGGCGCTCATGAAGGCGGCTGTAACGGATGAAGTGCTGAGAACGGCGGAAAACAGCGGCACGCTCAGAACGTCGATACTAAACGGTATGAAAGCTGTTTTCGGCAGCGGAGCGCATTAGGCCGGATGCGGCAAAGGATCGGTCAACAGCAGGAGAGGCTTTGGACAGCGTGGGATGATAGTTTAAGGAGGAGGAGAAACATGATGGATCTGTTTTCGGAATTGTTTAATATGTTTGATGACTTTAATATGTTCGGCTCGCCGTCGGTGCAGCACACGGTGCAGAAGGACAACAGGGTATGCCCGGTATGCGGACACAGCTGGGCTGATTTTGCAAGGACCGGTAAGTTCGGCTGCGGCGAATGCTACAGGACGTTTGCGGCGGGCGCCGAGCGCGTGCTGAGGCAGGTACATTCGAGCGCCGAGCATGTCGGCAAGGTGCCGTCAAAGTCGAGCGCGGAGATAAAGCAAAAAAGGAAGCTGGACGATCTGAAGCGGCAGCTCAAGGATGCTGTGGCGCGTGAGGATTATGAGACTGCGGCTAAGCTGCATTCGGAGATAAAGACGATCGAGGGGAACGGAGGTGCGTCGAAATGATCTGGTATGATGACTTGAACGACGGAATAATAATATCGACAAGAGTGAGACTGGCGAGAAATATCGATAAGACGCCGTTTCCGGCGGCTCTGAGCGATGATGCAAAGGCGAAGGTGTCAAAAAAGCTTCAGGCTTCTATATTGGAGAGCAATTCAACGCTTTCTAAGGATTTTGATCTCTATGATCTTGACAAGCTCGGCAGAACAGAGAAGGTCTCGATGTTTGAGGAGCATCTGATAAGTCCGCAGATGGTCGATGGCAAGGGGCATTCTGTGCTTGTGAACAAGAACAAGACTATGAGCATCATGTTCATGGAGGAGGACCATATAAGACTTCAGGTCATAATGGGCGGTTATTGTCTTGATGAGGCATACGATCTTGCCGACAAGGTGGATGATGTGATAGAGGAGTCGATAACATATGCGTTTGACGAGAATTTCGGTTATCTTACAGCGTGTCCCACGAACGCGGGAACAGGACTTCGCGCGTCTGTCATGATGCATCTTCCGGCGCTTACCATGACCGGGAATATCGGCAGGGTGACGCAGTCGGTAGCGAGCGTGGGTATAGCGGTCCGCGGCCTTTACGGAGAGGGTACCGAGGCGGACGGATGCCTCTATCAGATATCAAATCAGATAACGATGGGACTCACCGAAAAGGAGATAATCGCAAAGGTAAAGTCGGCGGTCGACAGGCTTTCCGAGCTTGAAAAGCAGGCGAGGGATGCGCTCCTGAAGAGCCGCAGGCTTGAGCTTGAAGATAAGATATGCCGTTCGTACGGTATTTTGAAATATGCGAGAAGTATAACATCGGCTGAGGCAAAAACACGGTTATCCGATGTAATGCTTGGTCAGAATATGGGAATAATCAAGTGTGACGGCGATATGACGCCTATAGAGCTGATGGTGAAAACGGCACCGTCGGTAGTTGCCGGAGGAAAAGAGCTCGCCCCCGGCGAGCGCGACAAGGTTCGCGCGGAGCTTATAAGAGCGAATATATAAATGTTTGAAAAGTGCTCAACGTGTCTCGGGAAGAGAGCGGGGCGTTTTCTCAAACGGATAAAAGCTGTGTAAGAAGATGAAAATATTGTTTAACGGATGGGAGAGTGAATGATCATGTTATTTTCAAATTTTACTGAAAGAGCGAGAATCGCTATAAGTGAGGCGCATGATACTGCATGCGCTCTAGGACACAGGTATATAGGCAGCGAGCATCTTGTTGCCGGACTTATGAAGGAAGGCTCGGGCGTCGCGGCGAAGGTGCTTGAAAATGCGGGAATAACCGCCGATCAGGTCGTTGACAAGATCGCGGAGCTCACAGGCTCGAATGAGCCATTGAGCGAGGAGTCGGAGCTTCCGCTTACCCCGAGGACAAAGAGGATACTCCAGCTTGCGGCAATGGAAGCAAGACAGATGGGACATAACTATATAGGTACAGAGCATATACTTATCGCCATATTGCGCGACAGCGACAGTGTTGGCGTGAGAGTGCTCTTGTCTCTGGGACTCAATCTGCAGCATGTTTACGAGGATATAGCAGAGGCTTTGAACAGCGGTATCGCAGAGCCGTCGGGACAGAGCCAGTCTTATAATTCTCAGCATAAAAGACGCGGCGGAAAGACGGCCACGCCTACTCTTGACGAGTACGGACGTGATCTCACCGAGCTTGCGAGGGAAAATAAGTTTGACCCTGTAATAGGCAGGACGAAGGAGATAGAGAGGGTAACTCAGATACTTTCGAGACGTACAAAGAACAATCCGTGTCTGATCGGTGAGCCGGGTGTCGGTAAGACGGCGGTCGTTGAAGGTCTTGCGGAAAAGATAGCCGCGGGGGATGTTCCCGAGCAGCTCAAATCGAAGAGGCTTGTATCCATCGACCTGTCGGCGATGGTTGCCGGCGCCAAGTACAGAGGTGAGTTTGAGGAAAGGCTCAAAAAGGTCATAGACGAGGTAACGCATTCGAACGATGTTATCCTGTTTGTGGATGAGTTCCATACGATAGTCGGTGCGGGAAGCGCGGAGGGCTCGCTTGACGCTTCGAATATCTTAAAGCCGTTTCTGGCAAGGGGCGAGCTGCAGCTGATAGGCGCGACTACATTAAAGGAGTACAAGAAGTACATCGAAAAAGACGCCGCTCTCGAAAGAAGATTCCAGCCGGTAACGGTAGGAGAGCCTACGGTGGACGAGACTGTTGAGATACTTAAAGGAATAAGGGATAAATATGAAGCGCATCACGGCGTGACTATAACCGATGAGGCTATAAAGGCTGCTGCGCAGATGTCGGCGAGATATATCACCGACAGGTTCCTGCCGGATAAGGCGATAGACCTTATAGATGAGGCATCGGCCAAGAAGCAGCTGAGTTCACAGACCGCGCCTCCGGATATAAAAGAGAAGGAGAAAGAGCTCGAAAAGCTTTCCAGTGAGAGGGAGGAGGCTGTAAACGCACAGGAATACGAGAAGGCAGCCAAGATCCGTGATAAGGAAAAGGTTCTTCAGGAAGAGGTCGACAGGCTCAAGAAGGATTGGAAGGGTACCGGAACATCGTCGGAGCTCGTTGTGAGTGAGGACGACATTGCGGAGGTGCTCTCAGATTGGACCAATATCCCGGCAGCGAAGCTGAAGCAGGAGGAGATGGAGAAGCTCCGTCATCTCGAGGAAACGCTCCATGCCCGTGTTATCGGTCAGAACGAGGCTGTATCGGCAGTGGCAAGGGCTATCAAGAGAGGCCGTGCGGGATTGAAGGATCCGAAGCGTCCTATAGGTTCATTCTTGTTCTTGGGACCTACCGGAGTAGGTAAGACAGAGCTTTCAAAGGCGCTTGCCGAGGCTATGTTCGGTTCTGAAAATTCGCTTATAAGGGTCGATATGTCGGAGTATATGGAGAAGCACGCGGTGTCGAAGTTTATCGGATCGCCTCCGGGATATGTAGGCTTTGAGGAAGGCGGACAGCTTACCGAAAAGATCAGGAAGCATCCGTATTCGGTGATCCTCTTTGATGAGATCGAAAAGGCGCATCCCGATGTGTTCAACATCATGCTCCAGATCCTTGACGACGGTATCCTTACCGACGCGCAGGGCAGGACTGTGGACTTCAAGAACACGGTCATAATCATGACATCTAACCTCGGCGCAAGCGAGATACTCGGAAAGGGCGGATCGAAGCTCGGGTTCGGCAATAATGATGACAGCAAGAAGACTGAAAAAGAGCAGATCAAGGAGAAGGTAATGGCTGAGGTCAGACGCGCGTTTAAACCGGAGTTCCTCAACCGTATCGATGAGATAATCGTATTTGACCGTCTTGAGAAGGACGACATCAAGAAGATCGCGGGACTCATGCTCACATCGCTCACAAAGAGGCTTGCTGATGAGGATATAGCCGTAACGTTTACGGACAATGCTGTAGACCGTATTTCCGACGAAGGCTTTGATAAGGTATACGGCGCAAGACCGTTAAGGCGCGCGATCCAGACGCGTATCGAGGATATGCTCTCGGAGGAGATCATAGACGGAGACGTTAAGTCGGGTGACACGATAAGTGTAGACTACAGAGATGACGCGTTTGCTGTTGATAAGAAATAATTAATGTAACGCCCCCAGCAGAGCGGATGACCGCTCTGCGGGGGCGTTCTGTTTTAGTCATAATCGTATATCAAGCCGCTTTTCGGCGCTGTTCCAGATGCTGCTTTCGGCGATCGCTGAAAGCTCATCCGCGGGTACGGCTGTATATCCGTTTAACGGATATACATGCTCGAATGTATATTCTGTGCCGTTAACGGATATGCTGGCGGATAGTGCGCTGTCTTTTACTATCGGCGCGAAAACCGTCCCCGGCGGACTGCTTCTGTAAATGCCCGTGGGGATAGGTGCGATCCCCTTTCCGGGCGCTTCTTTTGCCGAAACAGTCATGCTCGACGGATCCCAGCTTATATTGAACCCGTAATCTTTGAGATCTTCCAAAATGAAGCATATTCCCTCGTTCGGACCGGCATAGACAAGAGACGGTATCTCGCTGCCGTTTATGAAAAGCCGCATATCGGTGTAGAGAACGTTGTCGCGGTCGTGGTGCGCCTGTTCAAAGCCTATGTTTAGGAGTTCCGCCGAATCGTCAAAGCGCGATGTTCCGTAGTCAGAATCCATCGTTACCGATATGAGCCTAACTTCGCCGTCGTATGCTGTGGCTGTCAGACAGCATCCGGCAAGCGTTGTGGTGCCGGTTTTCAGACCGTCGGTTCCCGGATATTCGCAGTCCTCGCCGGGCAGCAGCCTGTTTGTGTTGTCATAGCGTTCACCGCGGAATTCTATGTATGGCTTCGAGGTGTACGTGAGCACGTCCGGATATTTGTTTATGAGTATCCTCGCAAGCTCCGCCATCGAATGCGCTGTGATCCTGTTGTTGTCGGAAAGTCCGGAGGCGTCCTCGTAATATGCATTGAGTCCCAGCTCTGCCGCTGTCTTGTTCATAAGCGCCGCAAAGGCTGCCTCGGAACCGCTTATGTATTTGCCTGCCATTGCGCTTGCGGCGCAGGCAGACGGGATAAGTATCGCGCCTATTAGCTCGTCCACGCTGTATGCCGTACCGGCAATGAGCGGTACGTTTGTTGCTTCTTCGTCGGCAGAAGCAAACTCGTCCTGCGCGTCGGCTGTGATCATGGTGTTCTTTGAGAGAAGTCCTTTTGACATCTGCTCATAGATCAGATATACAGTCATTACCTTTGTCATGCTTGCCGGTGCAAGCGGCGTTGCGGAGGCCAGCTCGTAATATGTTTTGCCGGTCTCCGCGTCTATGACGCATGCTGCCTGCGAGGTGAGCTCTGCCGCGAGCGCCCTGGCGGGTTCAAGCAGCAGCGCCGCGGCTGTGAGCATAATTGCTGCCTTTTTTCTCATATGTCCCCTCCTGTTCATGTGTTCATGCGCGCTTGGAATGCTCATGGATTGCACAGATCGTCCAGCGATCTGAACTCGTACCCGTTCTCTATCGCATATTGTATGAAGCCTTCGAGTGCGTTTGTGTTGGCTGACGACACCGCATGCAGCAGGTATATGGCTCCGTCATGCATATAACGCGTCATCATGTCGTAGGCCTCTTCGGTGCTCGGCTGGTCGCTTTCGTCGTAATCATAGTATGCAAAGCTCCATAGGATCGTATTATAGCCCATATCCTTAGCTATGGCGAGCGTCTTTTCGTTGAATGAGCCCTCGGGCGGTCTCATGTAGTACATCTCGTCATATCCGAAATCGTACTTGAGTTTATCCGAGAGTGCTTCGATCTCGTATATTATCGTTTCGGTGCTGCTTTGAGCCAGATTGGCGTGGTTCAAGGTATGGTTTCCAACGGAAAATCCGCTGTCTATCATGCGCCGGACGAGCTCCGGACTTGATCTTACGTATTCACCGGTCACGAAAAAGGTAGCGGGTATACCGTGTTTTTCGAGGATGTCCAATATCTGCGGGGTATAGCCGGCTTCGTATCCCTCGTCGAATGTCAGATATATGGCGCGCGGTTTTGAATGATCCATATAATATGCGTCAAACTTTGCTACCATTGATTTTTCCCAGTCATAAAGTGAAGGCTCGTCGTGCTCTACTCTTACAAAGCCCCAGTCATGCTGCTCTGTGGGGAACTGCGAATAGTATGAAAAATCAAGCATGGAGGACGGCGTTTTGACCCTTGTATATGTCCTCTTTGCCTTTTCGAGCGGAGCATATTCCCTCTGCGGAAGATCCGGAATTGTGAGGAAAAGTGATTTGCTGTCATTGTCCCAATACTTTTCGCCGTATTGCGTCATGTTGTCCAGAAGGATCATCATATAGCCGTCCACCCAATACGATTGAGTTTCCTGACCGTCAAGCAAAACGCGAATGTTTGTGCTGCCGGATACGGCATATTGCGCCCCGGGCATCTGATACGGGAGTGTTACTCCGTCTATGCCGGTAATTGATGTGCAGTTTGGATCGCGTGTGATATTCACGGTCGACGCTGCCGCGTCAAATGTGACGGAAAAACCGTAGCTGGCTAAGTCTTTTACATATATGCCGCAGTAGTCGTTTATCTCATAGCACGGTATCGGGTAATTGTTTATAAACGCGGAGGTGTCGCAGTATCGTATAATATCACCGGATGCCGACGCGTTTGCGGCGCACAGAGCTGCCGCTGCCGATACCGCCAGAGCTGCTGCGATCTTTTTCATATCGTTTCTCCTTTCCGCAGCGCGTAGCTGCTGTTGGCGTAATAAAAAAGGTGGGGCGTGAAACTCACGCCCCGCCTTGCGGTTCACTTTATTAAATAACCGAATTTATATTACCAGCTCTGAACCGGATTGTTGTATACAGGCTTCATTGTGAATGCGCCCATGCTTGCATTCAATACATCACCGTTATTCGAAATATCTACCGAACCAACCTGTACCGGTACACCGAATACGTTCTGCCACAGATAGAGGTCTGTTCTTGTGCCAACCTCTACTGCCTCGAACCATACATCTGACGGGATATCCCAGATGAACTTAGCTCTTCTGATAGCAGCGTCTACCGAATTAGCCTCGTCGCCGAGAACGTTGCTGATCTGAGCCTCAAGCGATCTTGCTCTGTACCAGTCATCTGTTGTGAAGTTGCTTGCGTTGTAGAGGATCTCCGAGCTGCCCGATGCTGCGCCTGTGATGGTCGAAGCTGTTGCCATGCCGAGAGCGAGCTTGTGAACATCGTTTATAAGGATGTCAGCAGCCTCTGCATAGTAACCGTCAGCCATGTAAGCTTCTACATCTGCAAATGCCTCATTGATTATAACTCTGTCGATAGCGTTCTCGATCTGAGCGAGGAATGTGTTAGCTACTGCGAGCTCAGCCGGTGTAAGTGTGCCTGAGCTGATCATAGCCTCAAGAGCAACGTGAGCCTCAAAATAGAAGCCGTTGTTGTAGAGATTCTGTGCCTGAGCATATGTAGCTTCCTTGTCACCCGAGAATACAGGTACCGGAACAGTCATATTGTTTACCCACGGCTCAGTATATGTATCTACCGGACCGCCAGCAAGATTGTTCATACCTTCTGTCGGAACGTCAGCTGCCAATGCTGTCAATGACGACAGTGACATAGCTGCTGCAGCTGCAACGCATAAAATTTTCTTGTTGAGTTTCATTCAAAACCCCTCCTTTAAATTTCTTTAACAATATGATAACACAAATTTCATCAGATTGCAATAGTTTTCATGGGTGCAAGTTCCACAAAAAAGCCATGGAGATTTCATGCAATATTCACAGTTTTTCCATTTGCATGATAAAATTTCATAAAAATATTTTGTATAAATTGCATAAAGGGCGCACAACCATGCGATTTTTGAAGGCGATAAAAATTTACTTCAAACAGTAAAATTTATGAGTAATTAGCCAATAGAAGATTTTCACTGTAAAATGAACATTGGATTTGCGTGCGGCGGTGATAAATTCAAGGAAATATCTGCGTTTGGTGAACGAATCGTTCCGGCGCCGGGGCAGACAGGAGACTTTTGCATTTTAATGGATCCTATTGTATATGTTGCCTTATCGGACTGTGTCCGGCAGCCGGGAGTTTATCTATATTTTTTCGTGCATTCATATTGACAAAACATAAAAAGGATGATATAATATTCTGCGAAAACAAGCAGAAGCGTTCGCTCTCACCGTAAGGACATTGAGCTTTATGGTAAATATTCTTTCGTTTCCTTAGTATAATGTAGGAACGCGGAGAGTTGTGGGCGGATGTTTTCATCCGTTTTTTTGATGTATTTTCGGAATAAAGCCGGCCGCGACAATATATGCGGCAGCGGCTGCTTAAAAGGAGGGGTTTACTATTAGTAAGAATGAACATCAGATCAACGAGCAGATTCGTGATAATGAGCTTCGCATAATATCGGCTGACGGAGAACAGCTCGGCGTTATGGACGCACGCTCGGCACAGAGGCTTGCAAACGAGAAAGGTCTTGATCTTGTAAAGATCGCGCCGAATGCGAAACCGCCGGTATGCAAGATAATGGATTACGGTAAGTACAAATTTGAGCTTGCCAAGCGCGAAAAGGAAAACAGAAAGAACCAGAAGGTAATAAATATTAAGGAAGTTCAGCTTTCGCCGTCCATTGACACGAACGACTTCAACACGAAGGCAAGACAGGCAATGAAGTTCTTGAAGTCGGGAGATAAGGTTCGTGTGAAGGTTCGTTTCAGAGGCCGTGAGCTGAGTCATTCTGAGATAGGCAAAGCCCTGCTCGAAAGGTTTGCCGAGACTGTAAAGGAGTTCGGCACGGTTGAAAAAGCGGCAAAGCTTGAGGGGAGAAACATGATAATGTTCATCTCTCCGACAGCGCAGTAATTTAGAAAAGGAGTGTAAAAGACTATGCCTAAAACAAAGATAAAGACACATAGAGGTGCAGCAAAGAGATTTAACCTCACAAAAAACGGTAAGGTTAAGAAGAACAGAGCGTTCAGAAGACATATCCTGAACAAGAAGTCGACAAAGAGAAAGAGACATCTCAGAAAGCAGGCGTACTGCTCAAAGGCAAATGCGGCTGTTATCAAGAAGCTTATTCCTTACAAATAATTCGGAAAGAGAGGTTGTATATAAATGGCAAGAGTAAAAGGCGGTATCGCTACAAAGAAGCATCATAAGAAGATATTAAAGCAGGCAAAGGGTTACTACGGCGCGCTCAGCAAGCAGTATCGTTCGGCTAATCAGGCGGTTATGCGCGCGATGGCTAACGCTTATATAGGAAGAAAACACAAGAAGAGAGATTTCAGAAGACTCTGGATAACAAGAATAAGCGCTGCTGCAAAGATGAACGGCATGAATTATTCCACATTCATGAACGGTCTCAAGATAGCGGGCGTCAACATGAACAGAAAGGTCCTCTCGGAGATCGCTATTGCGGATCCTGCGGCTTTCGCAAAGCTGGTTGAGACGGCAAAGGCTGCAAGAGCCTAAAAAATATGGGAAAGCGGATATTTAAAAACGTGTATGCATTTTTAAATATCCGCTTTTTATATCTGAAAATAATACCAGTATAAATCTTTACCCTTTTCACATAATAAAACCATAAACGAAGCATGAGACAGCGTGAAAAGTAAGCGCGGGCTTTTATTAATATGAGGAGGAATAGATTTATGAAGGCAACCGGAATTGTCAGGAGAATAGACGATTTGGGAAGGGTGGTGATCCCGAAGGAGATAAGGCGCACTATGCGGATAAGGGAAGGGGATCCTCTTGAGATATTTACCGAAAAGGACGGCGAGGTCATCTTCAAAAAATATTCGCCGATAGGCGAGCTCGGTGACTTTGCGGAAAATTATGTTGAAACGCTTGCGAAAACGAGCGGACATGCAGCCTGCATCACCGACCGCGACAACGTGATAGCCGTTTCGGGAGTGCCGAAGAAGGAGCTCATAGAGAAAAGGGTATCTCCGGAGCTTGACGATCTTATGAACGATAAGGTCACGGTGACATATGAATCCGGGCGTGTCGTATCCATAGCCGACGGGAACGACAAGTACAACGCGGGAGTTGTCGTGCCGATAATCTCGGAGGGTGACACGATAGGTTCCGTGGTCTTTGTAATTAAGGATGGAGAAAAGCCGTCGGTCGTAGACGATAAGCTTGCCGAAACTGCGGCCGGCTTTCTCGGTAAGCATATGGAAGGATAAGCGCTATGCTTCTTTGGACGTAACGTATGTCCGTATAAACGGGGGGATCCGCGGCAGGGTTCGCCCGTTTTTTCGTATGATCAGTCGGTGCGTGTGCTTTTTTGGAAGGTTTTACGGTTTTTTGCGGTATTTTCACTAATATTTATATTCAAAAACCACATAAAATGTGAGATTATAACGATTGAAAAAGAATGTAAAAGATGATATAATTTTATTGGATGTAAACCGGACTTAATCGGAATGTAGAGAGCAGAAGGAGAGAAACCATGACAAACTCATATCAGAACGTTACTACAGATGCATTGCCTACAGTCGGTAAGCTCAGCATAATAAGTATGAAGGGCTGCGAACAGTTCACGGCGAAGATAGACAGCTATTTAAGGTCTATGCGCCGTGATACGGAAAACGTCGAGACATACGTCACTCATGTTACCTGTCCGAGATTCGGTACCGGAGAGGGCAAGTGCGTGATAGACGAGACCGTGAGAGGGCATGATGTCTACATTATCTGTGACTGCTTCAATTATGGCGTTACATATAATATGTACGGCTTCGACAACCACATGAGCCCCGACGATCATTATCAGGATCTCAAGAGGGTCATAGCCGCGATGGGCGGAAAGGCACGCCGCGTGACGGTCGTAATGATGATGCTTTACGAGGGCAGACAGCACAGAAGAAGCGGAAGAGAGTCGCTTGACGCGGCTATAATGCTTCAGGAGCTCACGCAGATGGGTGTTTCAAACATCATAACGTTTGACGCGCACGATCCTAGAATATCCAATGCGATCCCGCTTGACGGCTTTGACAATGTACAGCCGACATATCAGATGATAAAGGCCATAGCACATGCCGTTCCGGATATAAAGCTCAACAAGTTTGATACTATAGTTATCTCTCCGGACGAGGGCGGAATGGGCAGATGTATGTATTACAGCTCGGTATTGAAGCTCGATCTCGGAATGTTCTACAAGCGCCGCGATTACTCGAGGATAGAGAACGGCAAGAACCCGATAGTTGCTCACGAATATCTCGGAAGAGACGTTAAGGACAAGGATGTTATAATAGTAGACGATATGATCTCATCGGGCGAGTCGATGATAGACGTTGCAACAAAGCTCAAGAAGCAGGGAGCAAAGCGCATATTCGTATTTGCCACATTCGGTCTCTTTGTAAACGGGCTTGAGGTGTTTGACGACGCGTACGAGGAGCATATAATAGATAAGATATTTACGACAAACTTAAATTACAAGCATCCGGGGCTGGAGTCGCGCGAGTGGTATTACGAGGTGGATATGTCCAAATACGTATCGCTCCTTATAAACACATTGAACCATGACGATACGATATCGCACCTGCTCGATCCTGTCATAAAGATCCAGAATCTTGTGGCAAAGCTCGGCAACAACTGATCATAAGCATAAAAAAACAGTGTTAAGTATAAAAAACAGTGTTTTATACACAAAACTTAAAACTTTAACAGAATATTTACAATAACATATTGATTTTTTCTTCGGTTCATGGTATTATAGTACGTGTGCCAAACAGAAGACGGACGATATGTGCCGAACTGCTGTTTTTTGAAACAGCAGTTTTGCTGTTTGACGGCAGTTTCATGCCGGAACGAACCGTCCGTAAAACGAAAGGAGTAAAATATATATGGCAAAGGGATTTTCATCAAACCGCAGGATAAGCGGAGTGAGCGTTATTATGACAGTGGTCATATTGGCGGTTCTGGTGCTCGGAGTGATAGCGGTTTGGGGAACTATTCAGGACAACTATAAGCAGAACAGGTTAAACAGCGGAAACGCTACGGCATCTGAGATCGCGGACAGTATGGGAATGAGCTTTGATGATTTCCTTACGTATTACGGACTTTCCGCAGATGACGGGGTAACGGAGGATTCGAATATCCAGGAAACTATGGATGCGATGACGCTTGAGAACATGTCACTGTTCTATTGGGGTGTTGAGCTTACCGATGACGTATTTAACGCATTCAAGGCGGATCAGGGCATCGGTGACGACGTGACAAAGGACACGAAGGATGCGGATGTAAAGGATAAGTATAACCAGTACCAGCAGGCGCAGCAGGAGGCAGCGGCGGCGTCCGAGGCTCCGGCAGACGCGTCGGCAGCAGCGGATACCGCGGATACTGCAGCGACAGACGCGGAGGCGGCGGCAGATACTGCGGCTGTAACCGAGGTACCGGTTGAAACGGCTGCTGCGGCAGATGCTGCGGCTGCGGAATAAATAATAACGGAAACCGCATTGATCAATACGGATTTTCAGCGCAGGAAGGAATGGGAATATGAGCGAAGAGAACAAGAACGAAAACGAGCTTAACAGCGCGGCAGAAGAGGCTGTAAACGAGGAGACTGCCGCTGCTGCGGATACGGCTGCCGAGGAGACTTCCGCGGCTGAGGAGAATACCGCAGCCGGGACTGATGTGACGGATACGGCGGCTGAGGGACCGGCTGAAGGCGAAGGCGGCATAAACGAAGCGGATGCGCAGGAAGGCGGAGACTACGGCGAGGTGCCGGAGGGTATGTCGATCGCCGCAGAACCGGGCGAGGATGAGGCTCAGCCTGCGGCAAAGAAGAAGCCGGTCAAGCTGATAGCCGGCATAGCAGCGGCTGTTGTGGTCATTGCTGCTGCGGTAACGGTGGTTGCTGTGAACGCGAGCACATGGTTCAATCCGTATAACAGAAATTATGTTGACGTTACCGGAAGAAATGCCGGTGAGGTCGCGGATATGATGGGAATGGATTTTTCGGAATTCCTCGAATACTATGATCTCCCGGAGGATCTGTCCGAATCGACTTCGGAGTATGCTACAATGTACACGATCCCTGCGGGAACTTATGCGGAGCTGTTTGCCGGCGCGGATTTTTCGGAGCTGGCTGACGCCTTTGGCTGGGGAGATGACATAACAGAGGAGACCACCATCGGCGAGGCGATCGATACGATGACCTTAAACAGCTATTGCGGCGAAGACGGTGTTGAGGCGTTCAAAGAGGAGTATGGGCTCGGCGATGACGTTACAGGTGACACTCTTTACGGTGATGTTCGTCATCAGGTGGAGATCGTGCTCCAGGAGCAGTACCAGGCGCAGCTGAATCCGACGGATGAGCCTGAGGAAGAGCCGACTGAGGCGGCAACGGAAGCCGCTGCGGCTACGGAAGCGGCTGATGCGGCTGCAGCGGACGAAGCTGCGGCTGACGGAACAACGGATACTGCCGCGGATGCTGCAGCAGCCGAATAAAAACGGAATATGCCGGAACTTCCGGCATTAAAGGAATTGAACAAGCAGATCCAAAGGGGCTGCAGCAAAATGCATAATTATCACTTTTTATGCATTTTGTCAACCCCTCCACCGCCGTACGGCGGTCCTCCTCCCCTTTCAGGGGAGGTTTTTTTATGCCTTACATTCAACTGGATGCCATGTGCTGCATGCGGTTCATTATATATTCTCATATCATGGTCGCAGAGCCTTTTTGCAGAGCATTATGAACTCGTGCATGCTCGGAGTAAGGTATTTGTTCTTGTGATAGATTATGTTGAGATCGCGCCGCAGCGGCTCGCGAAATGGGACGTTTGCCACGGCGCCGGTTTTCACATCGTTTTCTATCAGCAGATACGGCAGAACGGCAACGCCCAGCCCTTCCGATACGCCTTTTACTATCGCCTGCGTGCTGGAGCTTTTCCATACCGGACGGATGTTTATCCCGAGCGCGGCGAACAGTCTGTCGAGTATATCTCTGCCGGCGCTGCCCTTTTCGCGCATCAGAAAAGGTTCGGATGCCAGCATTTCAAGCGTCACGTACGGCTCGGAGGCAAGCGGGCTTTCGGGCGGGACTATCGCGGCAAGCTCGTCCTGCATAAACGGTATATGACAGAGCTCGGGGCTGTATGGCTGCGTCTCTATCAGACCTATATCTATGGTGTTGTCAAGGATACGGCTTTCAATCTCAGCGGAGTTGCTCACGGTCGCCTCCACGGTGACACCGGGAAAGAGACTGTTATATTGTTTTATCAGCGACGGCAGGATGTGGGTGCCTATCGTTATGCTCGTGCCGATGCGGACGGTGCCGATCGTGTCCCAGTTTTTTATCTTTTTTTCCATTTCCTCAAACAGCGAAACTATATGCAGCGCATAGCCGTAAAATTCCTTCCCGAGCTCGGTCGGCGAAATGCGTCTGCCGATCCTCTCGAAGAGGCGTACTCCGTAGTACGTTTCAAGCTCCTTTATCGCAAGGCTCACCGACGGCTGCGCAAGGTGCAGCTCCTCGGCGGCGCGGCTCATGCTGCTGTGCCGGAATACCGACACGAAGATCTTCATGTGGCGAAGTGTCATGGATGTCCCTCCCATAATGATTTTGTTATATATAATATATAATAATACTATTTTACTTATCAGTCAAGATGTATTATAATAATTAAGAAATAATGATGTGAGAGGAGATACGTATGCAGAGCAGAAAAAAGGTGCTTATCAAGCTGTTTGTGTCAACGCTGTATCTGAGCGCGTTCACGTTCGGCGGGGGATATGTCATAGTCACGCTCATGAAGAAAAAGTTTGTCGACGAATATCATTGGATAGAGGACGGGGAGATGCTCGACCTCGTAGCGATAGCGCAGTCATCTCCGGGGGCGATCGCCGTTAACGGCGCCATAGTGGTCGGGTATAAGCTTGCGGGGCTTTTAGGCGCGCTGGTCGCGACTATAGCTACCGTGATACCGCCTTTTGTTATAATATCTTTGATATCGATGTTCTATAACGCGTTCAGGACGAATTTTGTGGTCAGCGAGATCCTTGAGGGGATGCAGGCGGGAGTCGGAGCGGTGATAGCGTCGGTCGTGTTCGATATGGGCGCTGATGTTGTGAGGGAGAAAAGCGCGGCGTCGGTGGTGATCATGGCGGCGGCGTTCATAGCTTCATGCTGCTTCGGCGTGAACGTCATATACATAATAATTGCCTGCGCTTTGATAGGCGTTGTCAGGACGCTTGCGAAGAGGAGGAGAGAGAAATGATATA
The DNA here is from genome assembly GCA_018714695.1 of Candidatus Ornithomonoglobus merdipullorum. Classification (GTDB taxonomy): domain Bacteria; phylum Bacillota; class Clostridia; order UBA1381; family UBA1381; genus Ornithomonoglobus; species Ornithomonoglobus merdipullorum. Next base: position 39,722 of record DVNB01000021.1, read on the forward strand.
TCTGCAGCTTTTTTACAGCTTTCTCAAAATAGGCATGTTCAGCTTCGGCGGCGGCTATGCCGCTATGCCGCTCATACAGGAGCAGATCGTCACTCAGCACGGCTGGCTGGGGATGAGCGAGTTTACCGATCTCATAACGATATCGCAGATGACTCCGGGGCCTATCGCCATAAATTCCGCCACGTTCGTCGGGATAAAGATTGCCGGGATAGGCGGTGCGCTTGCTGCGACGGCGGGCTGCGTACTCCCTTCGTGCGTGATAGTGACGATCATAGCGAAGCTCTATTTGAAATACAGGAACATGGATACCTTGCAGGGCGTGCTCGGCTCACTGCGCCCGGCGGTGGTGGCTATGATCGCTTCGGCGGGCGTTTCGATACTTATAACGGCGTTCTGGGGAAGCGATGCGATAACTCTTGCCGGCACGAACGTGGGCCTTGTGGTGATATTTGCGGTGTGCGTCGCGCTTTTGCGGACGATAAAGCTGAATCCGATACTTGTTATGCTCCTTGCGGGCGTTTTAAATCTCGTGTTCTCGCTCATCGGCTGGTGAGCCCGGCGGGAGCCGGATGTGAAAGCGGACATTCTTGTCCGTTTTTTTTGTCCGATTTAGCGCGCTTGGGAGGGAGTGCCGAGCCGAGGCGCTCGCGGAGCAGGGATCAAAAATGCTCCCGGAAACGGGATCCGGGAGCGGAAACGAGTTAGCTGTAAAGCCCGAGCTTTGTGAGGAATCTTAATATCTTGCCTCCGGCGGGCAGCAGGAGGATGTCGTCACGGCTGAGTATCCTGAATATCAGCACGAGCGTGATATATATGACCGCCGCCGCCGCTATGGCTATAAGCGATGCCGCAAGGTTCACCAGGTAGCCGCTGCCGCCCATGAGCGTGAACAGGAGACGGTATATGACAAACGCCGCGCCGCCCATAATAAGACCTGCCGCCAGCGGCTTTAAGACATATTTCCCGAGGGTCAGCCGCAGCGGGATATAATGTATCAGCACGAAGAAGTTTACAAGAAACGCTACCAGCTGACATACGATCGAGGATATCGCCGCGCCGTAGATGTTTATCGAGGGTATGCGTATGAGCGTGAGGTTCAGTATCACTTTGCAGACGCAGCCCGCGAGTATGCCTATGGCGGGAACATAGACCTTGCCTATCCCCTGCAGCGCTCCAGTGAGCGTTTGCGTGAGCGCGCTGAATATCAGCGATACCGACATTATGGCGAGCAGGTCGGCTCCGCTCGAAGCGGCGGGGTAGATGATGTTATATATCGGCTGCGCCATGACGATGTAGCCTATCGCGCAGGGCAGGACGAGCAGTATCGATATGAGAAACGAGTATGAGGTCTTGTCCGAGGCTTCTTTTCTGTCGCCCTTTGCAAGCGCCCCGGCGATCGACGGAACGAGCACCGTGGCGAATGCGATGTTCAGAGCAAGCGGCATGTTAAAGAGTGTGTCGCTCTTTGAGAGCATACCCGAGAGCGCGACAGCTTCGTCGTTGAGCTGCTCCGCCGTGGGGCTGAGGATCGCCGCCATGCCGTCGCGGGCGGGGATCATGGCCGAGAATGCAGCCTCTATGCCGCGGGTTATCGTCGCGAGGTCCACGACCCTGTTGACTGCCGTTATGATCGATGCGAGAGAGATAGGCACCGAAAGCATGAGTATGGCTTTCATGAGCCGTCCCGTGGACGCCTTGAGCTCAGGGGCGGATGAGAGACGCAGCTGTTTCTCAATGCCCTTTCTGCGGCGCAGGTAGTATACGGCAAGATATGCGAATGATATCATCGTCGCGATCGAGCTTGCCGCGTTTGCCCATGCCGCCATTATTTCGGGCGGCGTTGATGATGCGCCCGAGGCCTCGCTGTAGAACATGGTGATCCTTGTGAGGAACATCATTATCGCGGGCATTGAGCCGACGGTCAGGACCACAAGCGCGATGGTGAGACCGGATTTGAATACTTGCTCAAGCATCTGTGAAAGACTTGTGGCTTTCATATCGCTGAGCCCCTGGAAGTAGCCGCGGATGACCGAGGAGACGCATACGAAGAATATTGAAGGCGCAAGCGCGCGCATTACGTACTGTGCGCCGTCCATATTCACGATATGTATTGCTATAAAGTCCGCGCCGAGATACAGCACGGCGGAGCATACGAAGCCTATAACGGCGAACAGCAGGAATGCCGTTTTGAATATCCTGTGCGCCGAGCGGTGATCGCCGAGGGCGGTGCGCTCCGCGACCATTTTTGCGATCGCGTTCGGTATACCGACCGAGGATATGGCCAAAAGCACCGTATAGACCTGAAATCCGGCATTGTAAAAGCCGTTTCCGGCGTCGCCGAATCCGTCGATGTTGGTTATGACCATCCTGTAAATGAGTCCGAGGACTTTTACCATTATCTGTGCAAACAGGATTATCGCAACGTTGCCCATGAACGAATGCGTCTTGTTTTCGTTTATCTTATCCATAAAACTTGTCCTTTCGATTTTATGAGCCCGGAGGGCATGATCGCCAAAGCAGACGAAGCGGAGCCTCGTCTGTTTTTTTGAGTATAGCAATTCTATTATACGCCCAATGCGCGGCTTTTTCAAGTATTAATTTTGCCGAAATTGTTAATTTTAAACCGGTCCGGCTTTTGCGCGGTGATGCCGGACACTGGTGTTAATAAATTTAAAAACAGTCAGGACATTTGAGTGAGTTAAAATATTATAAATATTATATTAACAGTATGTGAAGGCGACAGATTGTGCAAGCCTCCCCTGAAAGGGGAGGGGAACCGCCAAACGGCGGTGGAGGGGTTCGAACTGTAGTAAAGAAGGCGAAACCCCTCAGTCAGCTTCGCTGACGGGACATCGCCCGGCAAGCTGTCGAGTCCGATCCCCTTTCAGGGGAACCTTGTCGTGCATTGCCGCTTCATGTTCATAAAAAATTCACTTATTCAAAAGCCGTGGGTCCGAGTGTACACTATGCTGCACAGTGTGAGCTGCGTGCGGAACCGCATTGCGGCTGCGCTCTATGTCGCTTCAGTTGAAGACGGCACCGGGACCCCCCGAAACGCTAACACGTTTCGACCCCCTTGCCCGGATCCGACACGTCGGATCCGGAGGGAGGTCAAGACTGCGCAAGTTGGCGCAGACGTTTCTGATTGACTGTGGATAGCAGCGCCGAAAATGAATAAATGCTGAATTTTCCCGATTTTTACTTGACATAGCGGTACATTGATAGTAAAATAATTATGACTGCATTATTACAGTGCCGTTTGGCGCGCTGTATACGTGAAAGGAATGGTAATCGATGATAATAACTACATCCCCGAAGGGAACGGAGGATCTGCTGCCGCAGGACAGCTATAAGTGGCACTATCTTGAAAGAAAGTTTGCAAGGACCGCGGCGCTCTACAACTATAAGGAGATACGTGTGCCGACATTCGAGCATACGGAGCTGTTTGAGCGCGGTGTGGGCGATACCACCGATGTTGTCGAGAAGCAGATGTACACCTTTAACGACAAGGGCGGCAGGAGCGTCACCTTAAGACCCGAGGGGACGGCGTCGGTAGTCAGGAGCTTTTTGCAGAACAGCCTGTACGCGCTTCCGATGCCGATGAAGATGTATTACAACATAGCATGCTTCCGCTACGAGAACAAGCAGAAGGGAAGGCTCAGAGAATTCCACCAGTTCGGAGTGGAGGCGTTCGGGGCGGAGAATCCGACGCTTGACGCGGAGGTCATCTCGCTTGCGCTGACGTTCCTCGGCTCTGTAGGCTTGAAGGAGCTTTCGGTGAACATAAACAGCATCGGATGTCCAACCTGCCGCAAGGCGTACAGCGAGGCGCTGAAGGATTACCTGCGCCCGCATTACGATGAGCTGTGCGATACCTGCAAGAGCAGGTTCGAAAGGAATCCTTTAAGGATAATAGACTGTAAATCGGAGCAGTGTCAGTCGATAGTGGCGGGCGCGCCGCGGCTTCTTGACTATATCTGCGAAGACTGCCGCAGCCACTTCGAGGCATTCAAGGCGTGCCTTGACGGGATGAGGATAGAATACACTATAGATCCCGGGATCGTGCGCGGGCTCGACTATTATACAAAGACGGTATTCGAGATAATAAGCGGAGATTTCACCGTCTGCGGCGGAGGACGCTATGACGGGCTCGTTGAGGAGCTGGGCGGAAAGCCGTGTCCGGCGATCGGATTCGGTCTGGGCATCGAAAGGCTGCTTCTGCGGCTTGAGGAAACGGGAGTCGAGATACCGAAGGAGCCGCCCGTTAAGATATATATTGCGCCGCTCGGCGAAAAGGCGGTGGCTGCCGCTCAGGGCATAGTTTATTCCCTGCGCCGCGAGGGCATAAGCGCGGATACCGACCACATGGGCAGAGGGCTTCGCGCAAGCATGAAATACGCCGATAAGCTCGGCGCGGAATACACGGCGGTGCTCGGCGACAATGAGATCGAGACCGGCGAGGTAAATGTGAAAAATATGACTACCGGAGAGCAGACGGCTGTAAAGCTCGGCGCGCTTGCGGGATATTTGAAATAATACGAGAAGGGGTTTGGAAATGGACACAATGAAGGGATTAAAGCGCACAAATTACTGCGGAGAAACGGAGGGCGCCGGCAAGGTCGTGACTGTCGGAGGCTATGTGCAGAAGATACGCGACATGGGCAATCTTATATTCATAGATCTGCGCGACAGAACGGGAATAGTTCAGCTCGCGTTTGACGACCACACCGACAGGGAGATATTCGAGAAGGCAAAGAGCTGCCGCGGCGAGTATGTTCTCATGGCAAAGGGCGTTGTAAGAGAGCGCGAGAGCGTGAACAAGGATATAAAGACGGGAAATATCGAGATATACGTTGACGATCTTAGGATCCTGGCAAAGGCGCAGACACCGCCGTTCGAGATCGTAAACGACACGAACGTAAACGAGGAGCTTCGTCTGAAGTACCGTTATCTCGATCTCAGAAGGAGCGTTTTGCAGAAGAACATCATGATGCGCGGCGAGATAGCGAAGGCTGCGCGCGATTACTTCCATGACAACGGGTTTATCGAGATCGAAACGCCGATGATGATGAAATCGACGCCGGAGGGCGCGAGGGATTACATTGTGCCGTCAAGGATCCATCACGGCAAGTTCTACGCTCTGCCGCAGTCGCCGCAGATATATAAGCAGCTTCTGATGATCTCGGGCTTTGACCGTTACATCCAGCTCGCGCGCTGCTTCAGAGATGAGGACCTGAGAGCCGACCGTCAGCCGGAGTTTACACAGATCGACCTTGAGATGTCGTTTGTGGACGTTGACGATATATTGGAGATGGCTGAGGGATTTATAAAATATCTCTATAAGACGGTCCTGGATGTGGAGATCCCGACACCGCTGCCGCGTCTTACGTATAATGAGGCTATGGAGCGTTACGGAAGCGACAAGCCGGATACTCGCTTTGGTATGGAGCTGATCGACATTTCCGACGCGGTAAAGGACAGTGAATTTGTTGTGTTCAAGTCCGCGCTTGAAAACGGCGGCTCGGTAAGGGCGATAGTCGTTCCGAACGCCGCATCGGTATATACGCGCAAGGAGATAGACAAGCTTGTAGAATACGCGAAAGGCATAGGCGCAAAGGGACTTGCCTATGTTCGCTGGGTGGACGACGAGCCGAACGCAAGCTTTAAAAAGTTCTTCACGCCGGAGGAAATAATGGCGCTCATGGACAGGCTCGGAGCGAAAAAGGGCGACGTCGTGCTGATCGTTGCCGATAAGGACAAGGTAACGCTTCCGGTGCTGGGTGCGCTGAGACTGAAGACGGCAAAGAGAATGGACATCATCCCCGGGGGCTGGAATTTCCTCTGGATAACGGATTTCCCGTTCTTCGAATATGACGAGGAAAGCGGCACATGGGCGGCGATGCATCATCCGTTTACGATGCCGAACGACGAGTGCATACAGTATCTTGACAGCGCGCCGGAAAAGGTCATAGCGAAGGCGTTCGACCTTGTGCTCAACGGAACGGAGCTTTCGAGCGGCTCGATACGTATAAACGATTACGAGCTGCAGCAGAAGATGTTCGAATCGCTCGGCCTTACGGACGAGGAGATAGAGGCGAAGTTCGGATTCCTGGTAGAGGCGTACAAGTACGGCGCGGCTCCGCACGGCGGTATGGGTATCGGTCTTGACAGGCTTGCGATGCTCATGGCGGGCTGTGACAGTCTGAGGGACGTGACGGCGTTCCCGAAGGTGCAGAACGCGTCCGAGCTGATGTCTCAGGCGCCGGGAACGGTCGACGAGACGCAGCTTGAGGAGTTGGGAATAGAGCTGAAGCTTGAAGTTTGAGAAAAGATAGCCTGCGCATCTCGCGCCCCTTGGCAGACTCACATACAGGGAGTATAGCTTCGCCTGCCAAGGAACACGACATGCTTGGCTCTCTTTCCTCAAACGGCTTTGGTGAAAGAATTTCACTGTTATAAGTTTGAAAAAATGCTCGTCGCATCTCACGCCCTTTGGCAGACTCACATACAGGGAGTATAGCTTCGCCTGCCAAAGAACACGACATGCGCTCACCGCCAAGAAGGGCGGACGCCGAAGGCGGCTTTTGCGCAGCAAAAGTGATGAAAAGGAGCATTTTCCTCAAACAGCTATGGCATATTTATAAGATAAACGGTTTACGGTCTATATTTGAGAGGAATTGATATAATGATTGAGGTCAAAAACCTTGTAAAGAATTATGGTGATAAGCGAGCTTTGAACAATATAAGCTTTACGGTCGGGGAAGACGAGATACTCGGTTTCCTCGGACCGAACGGCGCGGGCAAATCCACGACGATGAATATCCTGACGGGATATATATCAATGACTTCCGGGGAAGTGAAGATCGGCGGCATAGATATATTGAAGGATCCGATCGGCGCAAAGCGGCTTATCGGCTATCTGCCCGAGCAGCCGCCGCTCTATCCGGAGATGACGGTGACGGAATATCTGGATTTCGTCTGTGAGCTCAAGGGCGTGAAGGACAGGGCGGAGCAGGTGAAGGCGATCGCCGCAAAGACGGGAGTCGGCAATGTTCTCGAACGCAGGATAGGGAATCTGTCCAAGGGCTACAGGCAGCGTGTCGGACTTGCGGCGGCTCTGGCGGGTGATCCGAAGGTGCTGATACTTGACGAGCCGACCGTCGGACTCGATCCCGGACAGATTGTAGAGATAAGATCGCTCATAAGATCGCTCGGTAAAGCGCATACGGTAATACTGAGTTCGCATATCCTTTCTGAGATAAGCGCCGTCTGCGACAGGGTGCTTATAATAAACGACGGAAAGATCGCGGCGGAGGATACGCCGGAGAATATAAAGCGCAGTGTATTTGGTTCGGATCTTCGCATACTTATACGAGCTGACGGAACGGATGACGAAATAAGAGCAGTACTTGACAAATTGAGTGAGGATTTGACATATGAAAAACGTAAAGATACGGATGAGTACGAGTTGGCATTCGGAAACAGAGAAAGTAGAGAAATAAGCAGAAAGTTGTTCTTTGCGTTTGCTAATGCAAATCTTCCTATACTTATGCAACGCGAGGAGGAGATTACTTTGGAGGATGTATTCATGAAGATTACGGCTAATAGTCGTAACTCTGAGATCACATCTTCGGCGGGAAAGGAGGGGAAGATAGAATGAAGGCTGTTTTCAAGCGTGAGCTGAGGGCATATTTCACTTCGGTGCTTGGATATGTTTTTCTTACGATGTTTCTTGTTCTTACGGGAGTATTATTTTATCGAAACACTGTTCTGCTTGGTAATGTGTGGATAAAAGAGTTCTTTAACTTGCTCACTACATGGTCTATATTTATATTTCCGTTCTTAACGATGCGGTTGTACGCTGAGGACAGAAAGTTAAAGACGGATCAGCTGCTGCTTACGGCGCCTGTTTCGGTGAAGTCGGTGGTGCTGGGCAAATTTTTTGCTGCGTTTACGGTATTTATGGCTGCGATGGTGATAATGCTTATATATGTAGTAGTGATCTCGTTTTTTGGAACTATTAACTGGGCAGAAACGATAAGCTGCTATGTCGGATTCATACTTTTGTGCTCGGTCGTTCTAGCTGTTGGTGGATTTATGTCGTCTATTACGGATTCGCAGATAGTGGCTGCGATTTCAACCTATGCGGTATTTATAGTAACAGTGTTTTTGGGAGAAATTGCGTCGATGACTTCAGGAGTTTTAAGGACAATACTTTTGTGGATATCGCCGACAGAACGCTTCCTTGATTTTAAGTTGGGGATACTTGATCCATCTGCAATCGTGTATTATCTTAGTCTTACCGTGCTGTTCTTGTTCCTTACGGTGAACGTTACGGAGCGCAGGCGTTTTAGCTAAAAAATCGCAGAGAGGAACTGATAGAATGAATAAGAAATATAAGATGATGTCGTGGGCGGGCGTAGCAATTGCTGTGGCGCTTTTGGTGCTGGTGAATCTGTTCATGTCGGTGCTCGCGGAAAAAACTCAGATAAAGATAGATCTCACGTCAAATAAGCTTTACGAGCTCACTGATGAGTCGTATGAGTATCTTGACACCTATACGGCGGATACAGTGATATATATACTTGCATCTGAGGATGAACAAGACGATGATGTGCGTGCAATACTTGACCGCTATGCAGCTGCCAACAGCCATATAAAGATAGAGAATGTGGATGTGGAGAGAAACCCCTCGTTTGGTAGGGAGTACGTTGAAGGCGGAAGAATTTTAACTGTAAACTCGATCATAGTGGTTTCGGGCGATAGGTCAAGAATTATAGAACTCCCAGAGATCAAAGAGGAGGAAAATGGAATAACAACGCAGCTTAACGTTGAGTCTAAGATAACCTCGGCTCTGAAATACGTGTCGTCCGACACGGTAATAAATGCGTATTTCACAACGGGACATAACGAGCTTGAACTTGAGGGTGCAAAAAGTGCGCTTGAATCGGAAAATTATACAGTGGCGGATATAGCCACGATGACGGAGGATATACCGGAGGATGCGGATCTTCTGATCCTGCCGAGACCTATGATGGATTTCACAACGGCGGAGATAGCGAAGATAAACGCGTTTGTCGAGGCGGGCGGCGCGCTGCAGGTATATTTGAATGTTGAATGCACAGGACTTACTAATCTGTATTCATATCTCAACACGGTGGGAATAATCGTAAATGACAATGAGATTTTCGAGAGCAGCTCAAATGCAGTAGCCTCGGAAGGAATGCCATATCTATTTTTGCTCAATTACGTGAAAAATGATGTCACAGAGGATATAATTTCCAAGGAAAGAATTTCGGTTTATCTACCGTTTGCGAAATCACTTGACGCATTGTATGAGACTTCGGGGGCGGTAACGGTGAGCCCATATCTCACAAGTTCAGATGATTCATACACAACAACGAATTTTTCACAGCCGACGCGTGACACAGCGACTTATGAAGGTGAGTCGAATATCGCATTGATGTCAAAAAACGGCGACACGGGCGGGAAGATATATGTAAGCGGCACGGATATGTTGCTTTCGTATCCGGTTGAGTATGTTAATGGAATGGGAATTGCAAATATTGAATATTTCACGACTCTTTCAAATGATATGACAGGAAATGGTGAAACGTTTGTGGTGCCGGTAAAAAACGTGGACGGAGAAGCAATTACTATGAGCATTACGGCAGTTGGAATTCTGTTTATAGTGATTGTTATACTCGTGCCAGCGGTGGCTTTGACGCTTGGTATAGTAATATTCTTTAAGCGTAAAAACATGTGATAGGGAATATGTAACGAACGGAGGAATATGTGATGGAGTCCGGCATTAAGAAGCTTATAATAGGCGGCGCCGCCGTTGCGGTGCTCGCGGCGGCGACTGCTTTGCTGCTGCTGTATGAGCCGAAAACCGAAGAGAGCGGCACAAGCACCGAGACAGAGACCGGCAGTGAGACCGTTTTTGAAAACGACAATGCCGATACGATCGTTGTAAAGACGCAGGACCGTGAGATGCGCTATGTAAAAACGGACGGCAGCTGGACAGTGGACGGCTATGCTGCGGATGAGCTCGATCAGACCAAGCTGCAGTCGTTTGTGTCCGGAGCTTTGCGCTATACGAGCAGCACCGTTATCAACGACGTCACGGATCTTTCCGAGTACGGTCTGGACGATCCTGCCGCAACGGTCACCGTATCGGGCGGGGGCATGACAGACGTTATCGAGATAGGCGGCAAGAGCGCGGTCGAGAACAAGTATTTTGCAATGCATAACGGCACTGTGTTTACGATCCAGGCGGCGCAGTATACCAAGCTTTTGAGCGAGCCTTCGTATTTCACCGAATTTACACGGGTCGCGATAGATCCTGATTCCATAAGCGAGATAAGGCTTGAAAGAGCGGGAGAGACTATAGATCTGTACATCCCGGACATAACGCGGCTCGAGGGTAATGTATGGTATATGCGCGAGCCGTATGAGATAATGGCGAACGACACGTTCCTTGATTCCGATGTTCTCGAACAGATCGGCGGACTGACGATGTCGCGGCCTGCCGAGGTGCTCGGCGATGTACGCGCAACGCTTACCGTAACGGCGGACGGGACGGCGTACGTGTTCACTGTAGGCGCTGTGGACGGCGGCTCGGTATATGTCGGCTATAACGGCGGCGTGTACAAGGAGAGCGCGTCGCTGCTGGCGTTCGTGGACTCGGATGTGTTCAATTATGTAAATAAGCTTGTTTCGTATATAAATATACTTGACGTTTCGGCGGTGACCTTTGAATATGACGGAGTATCACATACTCTCACGATAGACGGTGATCAGAACAACCAGACCTTCAAGGCGGACGGAGCCGATACAGACGCATCGGAGGCGCGAACGCTTTACCGGGAGATAATCGGCGTTTCGGCAAACGCTATGTACGACGGGACCGCCGCGGGCGGATCGCTCTTGAAGGTGACATTCACCGGAAAGGACGGGAACGATACGGTCATAGATTATATGTCGATAAACGAGTACAACACCGCGGCGTTCCGGAATGGAACGGCATATCTCACGGTGAGCACGTCGGATATAGACAGGATCAAGGGAATAGTGAATGACTTCTTTAGTGGAGAATAAATATAACAGAGATTTTTATTAGGAGGAACACATATGGCACGTTTGTGGGAAGGCGCTGTCCCGTATGACAGCAAGGAGACAGATTTTGTACCGTCGATAACGGCATATCCTGCCGAGTCGAAGGGCGCGGTTATAGTTTTTCCCGGAGGGGGATACGCGATGAAGGCGGCGCATGAGGGACCCGCTATGGGCGAATGGCTGCAGTCGATCGGCATAACGGCGTTTGTGGTCGATTACAGAGTCGCGCCGTTCAAGCATCCGGCGCAGATCTCCGACGCGATGCGCGCGATAAGATATGTGAGGTTCTATGCCGAAAAATATGGGATAGACAGAGACAAGGTAGCTGTCATGGGCTTCAGCGCGGGCGGACACCTTGCGGCGTCCGTTTCGGTGCATTACGATAAGGAGATGTACGAGCCGACGGACAGGATAGACAAGGAGAGCTGCCGCCCGAACGCGTCGATACTCTGCTATCCGGTGATAGACATGGGAACGTTCCGCCACGACGGCTCGCGTCAGAATCTTCTGGGTGAGCATCCGACTGAGAGAATGGCAGATTTCATGTCGCTTCACAAGCATGTGAATGAGAACACGCCCGAGGCGTTTATATGGCATACCTCGACCGATCAGGCGGTGCCGGTCATGAATTCGCTGCTGTACGCGCAGGCGCTGAGCGCGGAAAATATCCCGTATGAGATGCACATCTATCCTCTCGGACACCACGGCCTCGGCGATGCGCACGAGATCCCTTATGTGGCAAAGTGGCAGGATGATCTGCACGAGTGGTTCAAGCTGAAGAAATGGAGATAGGACGAAAATTGGCAATGGAGAATGAACGATCGACAATTGCTGTCGGCTGAGATTATTTTGGGTTTTGGAGGAGGATCATTGGCATGAAGAGAATATCGGCTTTTTTGCTTGCTGCTGCCGTTGCGGCGTCGAGCCTTACAGTGGCGTTCGCGGCGGAGAATGATGTGGATGAAGCCGGCACTGAGGCGGCGCCCGCGGCAACCGAGACGGTGACCGCGGGACCGACGGAGACCGTGTCGGCGGTGCCGGACGCGACAGCGGAGCCGGATGTGACCGGCGCTCCGGACGCATCCTCTGCGCCTGCGTCATCCGAAGGACCGGACGCGACAGATGTACCGGATACGACCGAGGAGCCGGGCGCTGTCACGACATCCGAGCCGGGCGAGACGCCGACGGCTGAGCCGACCGCGACGGCTGAGCCGACTCCGGATCCTGACGCGTCTCCCGCTCCGGTGTACGTGATAAGGAACAGCGGAAATATACTGTTTACGTACGAGAACGGCGGGTATACGGCGGAGAGGATGACGGCGAGCAACGGCTCTGCGGTCTCGATGAAAAACAATACCGGAAGCAATTTTGTTCCGTTCAGATATTTGTTCGAAAAATTCGGTGTGAAGGATCTGACGGCTGAGCTCGGGCTTTCGACAAATATAACCGGTATAGACGGAAGCGTTTTCGGAGACCGGGAGGGCTTTATCTGGGGTTATGTTAACGATGTTCTCAATATTATCATAAAAGAAGGGGAGAACGTATATACCGTCGCAGACGGGCAGCCTATAGAGGCGCTCAGGAGCACGGTCGCGGATAAGGTGTTCGTAGACGGCGGCAACACGTATATACCTTTGAGAGCCGTATCACTTGTTGGATATAATGTTGTTTACGATGCCGAGACCGATTCGATATTCATATCTGAAAACACGCTGCAGAACGGCACGGAGTATACCGAACGGATGAGCGGCGCGAAGTCCGGGTATACCGACATGATAAACTACAGCTATTCCGCCGGTGCATACGCATATTATGATACGGCGGGCGGCGCGGTTTCGGCGCTTACGGACGATCAGGGAAGAAGGACGTACAGTGTGAACAGGCTGGCGAACATCCTCGTTTATGTCGATGCGGATAAGCATGCGAAGATCTCGCTTACCGGCTCTGCAGCCGATGCGCAGGACATAACTTTCGATAATACATATGTTCCTCTGATAGGGCAGATAATCTATGACGGAAAGAAGCTCTACGGTATAAAGCTCGACACGGCGGACAGCGCGTACGGAATGATGTTCTCGGCAGATCTTGAATGCAATGCCGACGGCGGGTTTTATGCGACGAATATCAGGTATATCCCCGGCGTGAGCGCGAGCGATCTGCTGCTTAGGGCGGTCGGCACAGATTCGGGCGGAACAACGTCGTACAGGCGCTGGCTGTATTTTGTGGATGCGTCTGACTGGAACACTGTAAAGCGTGTCGATATGACATATTGGACGATGCAGACCGTTGCGGCGGAGACGAGCGAGGGACCGAGCACGCTGAGCGCAGTCTTGGATTTCAATGTTGCCGGCGGATATATGATATATAATCAGAACAACATGATAAATGTTGCCAAACTGACCGGGGACGGATCGAGAGTAACGGTGATCGGAGAGCCGATACAGGTGGGCTACGGCACGAGCGGCATGATCGCCGACGAAGACGCGGGGAGCGGGGCACTGTTCTACTTTGTCGGGAACAGCAACGCCGAAGGCAGCCTGAGCAAGGTCTACGCCGCGAACCCGAACAGCACAGGCGTGGATATGCCGTGCATATATGAGGGTGACGAAACCGGAGAGGTAAAGGTGAGCGGCATCGCGCTCTTTGACGATGTGCTCTACGGTGTCATAAATGACGGCGTATATACGAGGCTTTACGGATAAAAAATAGAATAGAAAAAGCGCCATACCCGAACGGGTGTGACGCTTTTTTAAAGCACTTGTTATTTTACCATAGATGCAACTTCCGCAGCGAAGTCGTCCTCTTTCTTCTCGAGGCCCTCGCCCTTTTCGAAGCGTGCGTAATCTACTACCTTGATCGAGCCGCCGAGCTCTTTCGCTGTGTTGTTGATATACTTTGTTACCGAAAGATCGCCGTCCTTGATGTATTCCTGATCGAGCAGGCATACTTCCTTGTAGAACTTGTTGATCCTTCCCATAACCATCTTTTCAACGATGTTTGCGGGCTTGCCTTCGTTGAGCGCCTGTACTGAAAGTATCTCCTTCTCCTTCTCGATAACTTCTGCCGGAACAGCGTCACGGTCGAGATACTGAGCGCCTGCAGCAGCGATCTGCATTGCGATGTTCTTTGCGAACTCATCGAATCCGGGCTTATCTGCGCAGTCGGTGTCGAACTTAACGAGAACGCCGATCCTGCCGCCGCCGTGGATATATGATGCGACTGTACCCTCAAATCTTGCGAAACGTCTTATATTCATGTTCTCGCCGATCTTAGCGATCTTTTCTGTAAGCTCCTCGCCTACAGTCTGGCTTCCGCCCTCGATCTGCTCTGCCT
>DVNB01000022.1 GCA_018714695.1 Candidatus Ornithomonoglobus merdipullorum
TTAATTTGCCAGTTTAAATTCTGGTTTGTAAATTATTACACTGGAATTTACTTTGGCAATTGAACTTATTAATTTTTTTGAGAAATATAATAAAAGATTTATAAAAAGTGCTTGAAAATTCGTGAGTTTTGTTATATAATAAATGTATATGGATGCCGGCATGTTTCGGGGACCGGCAAAAATCTTAGCATTCGGAGGACAAAGATATGATAAGTAAAGCTTTTCAAAATATTGTAACACAAATGGCAGACGTATTTCCCAAAAGATTCGGTATAGCCGATTCCCACGGGCTTGTGCTCGCATACAACGGACTTGAGCCGAATGATGACGTCATGGAGGGACTCGTTCTTGCCGCGGTGAACAGCGAGAAGCTTTTGTTCAAGGATGGATTTACGATCCGTGCCATGTCCAATAAACCGTATGCCGAATACGTAGTATATGTGGAGGGTACGGATGAAACGGCAAAATACTGCTGCAATGCTGTGGCTGTTGCCGCAAACAATGTCCGTCACTACTATGACGAGAAATATGACAAGACGAATTTTATGCAGAATATCATCTTTGATAATCTCATTTCTTTTGACCTTCATCAGAAGGCGCGTGAGCTGCATGTTGAGTGCGAGGTACCGCGCGCGGTGCTGTATATAAAGGTGACGAGCGGCACGGAGAGCGGTATCTATGAGGTAATAAGAAACATGTATCCGGACAAGGAGCATGATTTCGTCATAAGCATCGATTCCAACAATATAGTTCTTATAAAGGAGCTAAAAGAGATACTTACGACAAAAGAGCTTGAGGAGATGGCGCATCAGATACTTGATACCGCAAGCTCAGAGGTGCTCCATCCTGTGATAATAGGGCTTTCAACCGTTGCTGCCAATATTGACGAGCTCAACAACTCATATAAGGAGGCGCAGATCGCCATTGAGGTCGGAAAGGTATTTGACGAGGAGAAGAGCATCTTAAGCTATGATAACCTCGGTATAGGCAGACTCATATATCAGCTGCCGATAAAGCTCTGTGAGCTGTTTTTAAAAGAGGTGTTCAAAAAGGGTGACATAACCACGCTGGACGATGAGACGATACTTACGATCAATAAATTCTTTGAGAATGACCTTAATGTGAGCGAGACATCAAGACAGCTGTTCGTGCATAGAAACACGCTAGTATACAGGCTTGAAAAGATATACAAGCTCACCGGTCTTGATCTCAGAAAATTCGATCAGGCTATAGTATTCAAGGTTGCCATGATGGTACATAAGTATCTCATGTCAAATCCGTTAAAGATATGATCGTGGGATGCGAATGAGCCGGAGCACGCGGTATGGCGCGCGTGAGCGGAATGAAAAAAGGGGGCAGGGTATCCGCGCCCCCTTATTAATATTATTGAGGTGTTGATATTTGAAATCTTCTGTAAAAACAATAGTGACGGTTACCACGACAGCTGCGGTAACATTTGCCGCTACCTCGGTGCTCTATGCCGTAGGCAGCGGCTCGTTTCAAGCTGCTGCGGGAAACGAGACCGAAAGAAAGCTTGATACGGTCAATGCGTATCTTGAAAACAATTATCTCTACGACGATTATGATGAAAGCGAGCTTGGCGAGGAGGCTGTAAAGGCATATGTCGAGGCGCTGGGCGAGCCGTACACTCATTATTATACAAAGGATGAGTTTGAGTCGTATATAAGCGATATAGAGGAAAGCTACGTCGGGATAGGCGTAGTGATCTCCGCCGACACGGAGGCGAATAAGATCGTCGTTGTCGCGCCGACAGAGGGCTCTCCGGCGTATAACGCGGGAATACTTCCGGGTGATTATATAACCGCAGTCGACGGAACGGAGTACAGCGGGGAAGAAATGAACGAGTGCGTAAGCGCGATAAAGGGCGGTCCGGCGGGTACTACCGTTAAGGTGACCATTGAGCGCGGCGGAGAGCGCATGGATTTTGACGTAACGAGGCAGGAGATAGTCGAGGAATCGGTAAGATCGGAGATGCTTGACGGGAACATAGGCTATATAAGGATAAGCGGCTTCAACGCAAGCACAGAAGGATCTTCGGAGAGCACGTATACAGAGTTTGTCGAGCAGACGGAAAGCCTAAAAACGAGAGGGATGCAGAAGCTCGTAATAGATCTTCGCGATAATCCCGGCGGTGTGCTTGACGTTGCCTGCGATATTGCCGATTACATTCTCCCGGAAGGGATAATAACATATACTGAGACGCGCTCGGGAGAGCGGGAGGAATACAGATCGGATGCCTCGGAGCTTGATATACCTATAGCGGTGCTTATAAACGGAAACAGCGCAAGCGCCTCCGAGGTGCTTGTCGGAGCGCTGAAGGACTACGGCAAGGCGGTCGTTGTAGGTGAAAAGAGCTACGGCAAGGGCATAGTTCAGGCGGTATATCCGTTTTATGACGGATCGGGTATGTCAATGACTATCGCAAATTATTATTCGCCAAACGGCGTATGTATACAGGGTATAGGGATAGAGCCCGATGAGACAGTGGCGCTTCCGGCGGGGTATGAGAATTCGTATGCGGCGGATGTGCCGAGAGAGAACGACACACAGCTACAGAGAGCCATAGAGCTTCTTAACAGCCGATAAAAGCGGCATTACCGTTTATGGGAGATAACGGGTCATAAATAAAAGGAAGGGGTTGCTCATAGATGGCAATGTCGCAGCGTATGTGGAGACGTGAGCAGGAGAGAAGGCGGCGTGAGCGCGAACGCCGCGCGAGGAGGAGAAGAAACTGTGCTATAGCTGTGATACTCATAGCCATAGCCGCCGGAGCCGCGGTCACGATAAGATACTGTACCGCCGGAGGATCGGTATCGGAGCAGACAACGGCTGCGCCTGTGACGGTCACTGCGATCCCCACGCCGGCGATACCTTCACGGACACCTATCCCGGTGAGCGAGCTCAGAACATCTTTTTATGATGACTCGGCATTTGTCGGGAACGCGCTCGCGGACGGCATAGCGCTTTACGGGATACTTCCGCAGACGGACGTTTATGCCAAGGTGGGAATAGATCTCGACAATGCATATACCACGGCGGCAGATAACGCTTCGACCTCGGTAGTGGATCAGCTCAAAAGCAGCAAGTTCAGCAAGGTCTTTCTCTGCTTCGGAGAATCGGAGCTGGCGGCACAAGATGCGCAGGCGTTTTATGATAAATACCGGGAGCTTATTGCAACGGTAAAGGAATATCAGCAGAGTGCAAGGATATATCTTATAGCAATACCTCCTGTAACAGAAGAAGTATCGGATTCCTCAAGCACAGGTATGACCATAGACAACATACGTGATTATAACGATACGATAAAGGAACTGGCATACGATGAGGATGTCTATTTTGCGGACGCTTATGAAGCGCTTGCCGATAATGACGGTTATCTTGAAAACGGAGTTTCGGCGGACGGTATAAACCTTAACCGTGACTGTTATATTGAGATGCTTAACTATATAGCCGACAATGTGTATATCCCGGACAGGGAGGATCTTGCAAGCTCGAGCGAAAGTTCTGATGGGGAGGACGGGTCGTCGGATGAGGAGCAGACAGAGCGTCCGAGACGGACGGAGACTGCCGGGGATGATACGGAGGAAGAGCCGTCGGAAACGGCATCACCGAAGCCTGCCGTTAACGTGCTCAAGGATTCGGCGTCGACAGAGAGACCGTCGCGTGAAAGTGAGGACAGCGAATGAAAGGGATAATAAAAAGATCTGTATGCATTGCCGCCGCGGCGGCAATGACGCTCGTGCTCTGCTCGGCGTGCGGAAGGATAGCAGAGATAGACAGTACCGCACTTGCGGACAGGCTGAATTCGTCGGTGACATTTTCCGAGCAGCTAACGGAGATAGAGGGAACCGCGGCTGAAAAGCGTTTTTATCTCAATCCGAATGATTATACCGAGCTCACGGCATACGTGGGAACAAAAGCGACATGCGATGAGTTTGCGATCATAAAGACGAGCAGCCCGGATACCGTTATGACAAAGCTCCGGGGGCATCTTGAGATACAGAAGTCGAATTATTCGAATTACCGCCCGAATGAGGCGCAGAAAATAGACAGTGCCGTGCTTGAGGAGTACAAGGATACGGTAGTTCTTATCGTATCTGGTGACAGCGAGAATGCAGCGGCGGTGTATGAAGCATATATCAGAAATAAATGATCACAGGAATGACCCCGAGCAGATTGAGCTTAGGGTCATTTTGTTCTGTCGGATCTTGTACGGATCTCGGAGCTGAGATTATCATAGTCGTTTGTGAGACGATAGGCGAGACGGTAACGCTCGTTAAGAGACATATCTGAGACCGACTGCATGTCAAGCGGAACATCCGTTAGCACTGAACCGCATTTTCTGCAGTAGTTACCTATGCGGTTCGAATAGAAAATGCGGTTGCATTTCGGGCAGTATGTAACTATCATATAAAACACCTCCGTTAAGCATTCCCGTTTGGGTCGCGAAAATCGAGAAGCGCGCTTTCGGTAACTCCGAGAGCGTCGGCTATTCTGCATATTTTTTCAAAGGTTATTCCGGTAAACAAGTTCGGATTTTCTATCTTTCGGACAGTGGAAATACTTATATTTGCCTTTTCTGCAAACTGCTCCTGTGTAAGAAATCGGAGCTTTCTGTAATAGGCAATATTAAGCCCAAGAGCAGCAAGTTTCTCGTAATATGTCATGTAAAACACCTCGTTTCCGGAAATTTCAATATACTTCGGGCTCAATATTGCGGAATATATCGTGATCAAAAAATACATCTATCGTTATTTTTAATCCATCGCATATTTTTTGAATAGTTGAAACGGTCGTGCTGTTATTTCGACCGCTGACTATGTTATTTAACGTCGACTGTGTGATACCGCTGATAGTTGCAAGCTTGTTAACGGTTATTTTTTGTTCGTCACACAATTCCAGTATACGTTTTTGTACAGCAGTTCCGATAGTCATAGTACACACTCCTTAACTCATTTAGGTTATGTATTTATTGTACAAAAATAAAGGCAAAAAGTTTACCTCAAATGAGTTAATAAGGGCATTATACAAGATTGATGACTAAATATTGTATTGATTTAGGACGCCTTGTGCATCCGAATCCGGGCAAGCGGAGCAGAAACTGTTCCGATGTTTGACTGCTTTGTATATAAATATTAGGCTTGATCAAAAATTGGGATATAAATATAAAAACAGCGTTTCGCATACGTGCAGATGTAACGGATCGCTATTCTGATTCAAAACCCGGGGGATATGATAACAATTGACTTGAAAAAAGAATGCATGTGTGGTATAATATAATAGATAATTTATCGAATATAAGGCAATACAGGAATCAAACTGTACTAAAACAGCTTTAATATATTTAAAAGGAGCTGAAGAGATATAAATGGCAGCAACTAAAAAGGCAAGTGCTAAAAAGAAAACACAGACGAAACGCGCAGCCAAGCAGGAGGAATCACTTTTTACAAGTCCGCTTTTTCTGCACGGGCTGATCTGGGTGATAATGTTTGTGCTTTCGGCATTGTTTATGTATATAAATACCGAGGCGCTCATTGCCGAGGCGCTCAGACGTGTGCTGGGCGGGCTTTTCGGACTGATGGCGTATATGGTCCCGTTTGTTTTTCTCGGGACATTTATATATCTTGTCAATATAAGATCGACGGGGAAGATGTGGATCAAGTTTGGGCTTTCAGTGCTGGAGCTTATCGATATGGCGTCTCTTATCGGGATGTTTGCCGATTACGATGTGGGCTCCGCTTATGATATGTGCAGCGCGTACATGAACGGAGGCGGGCTTATAGGCGTTGCAGTCGGATCGTTCCTTACGGATACCATAGGGCCTGTTGCAGCATTTCTGCTGCTTGCGGTGCTCTTTATCGCCAACGGATGCCTGATAGCAAATGTAGATCCAATGCCGTATATCATAAAATATTCAAAGAAACTTATCGGTTATTCGGCTGACGTCGGGGAAAAGGTAAAGCGAAGGACGGATGAATATATGAGAAAAAAACGTGAGGAAGAGGAATTCAATGAATTTTTCGAAAAAAATGAGGATGAATACGAAAACTCAGGCAGGAGAGGGCCCAAGTATGTGCCGCCGGAGGACGATGGTCTTCCCAAAAGTCTGACAGACCGCCTGCGCGGTAAGGGAGCATCGGCGGAAGCGGAGGAATTTCATGATACACGCCGTCACAGCAGCGGACACAGGACGATAGACATAGCAAACGGATTTTCATATGACCTCGATACTGACGGAGCATCACCCAAACCGGATATGATGGATGATTATTTCGATGAGAAAAAATTCGACCTCTACAATATGCGGTTTGACGATGTAACGAACGAAGAGAATGATGATGCGCCCGAGAAAAAAGAGCCAGGGAACGTTCACGAGACCGCAGATGCTTCTGAGGATACGAGCGAGCCTGACGAGCTTCAGCCGAAAGAGGATGAGGACGGTGATACGGCAGAGGATACGAGCGAGCTTTTAAAGGGGATGCGCGTATCGGAGATGCGCGAGACCGAAAGGGCAAAGAAGCTGACGGAAGCGGAAAGATCCGATTTCCATAGCGAGCTCGACCGCGCCCTGTCAGAGACTGCGGAGGTCTACAGAGTACCAACGCTTGATCTGCTTGACGAGCCGGTGAAGGTATCCGGAGATATGCGCCGGGAGCTGTACAAAAAGGCTGAGCAGCTCATATCGGTGCTGGCCAATTTCGGAGTCAAGGCAAAGCCGGTTCAGGTAACTCAGGGACCGACGGTAACGAGGTACGAGATACAGCCGAGCAGCGGTACAAAGCTTTCAAAGATCGTAAACCTTGCCGATGATATAGCGCTGAACATGGCTGTGTCAACGGTGCTTATCGCGCCCGTTCCCGGCAAGGCCGCAACGGTCGGGGTCGAGATACCGAACAAGAATGTTACAGCTGTAAAGATACGCGAGATGCTCGAATCCACCGAGTTCATAAATGCTAAGTCAAAGCTCACCGTTGCGCTCGGAAAAGATATAGGCGGCAACGTCGTTGTCGGTGACATTGCAAAATGGCCGCATGCATTGATCGCCGGTGCTACCGGCTCGGGTAAATCGGTCTGCATAAACGCTATAATAACCTCTTTGCTCTATAAGGCTGATCCAAGCGAGGTAAAGCTCATAATGATCGATCCGAAGCAGGTTGAGCTTGGGGTATACAACGGGATACCGCACCTTCTTATACCGGTAGTCACCGAGGCAAAGAAAGCGGCTGGGGCTCTTAACTGGGCTGTTTCCGAGATGATGAAGCGTTATGACCTGTTCAAGGAATCGGGCGTGAGAAAGCTTGAGGCATATAACAAGCTGATGGAGAGAACCGGCGGCGAAAAGCTGCCGCAGATCGTTATAATAATAGACGAGCTTGCGGACCTTATGATGGTCGCTGCAAAAGAGGTGGAGGATTATATCTGCCGTCTCGCACAGCTTGCAAGAGCTGCGGGACTGCATCTTATCATCGCGACACAGCGTCCGTCAGTAGACGTTATAACCGGACTTATCAAGGCAAATATACCGTCAAGGATCGCATTTGCCGTGTCGCAGCAGGTGGACAGCCGGACGATAATAGACCGGGCGGGCGCGGAAAAGCTGCTCGGTATGGGCGATATGCTCTATTATCCCGCGGGTGCAAGGGCTACAACGAGGGTGCAGGGCGCGTTCGTTTCCGACGGAGAGGTCGAGAGGATAGTTGACTATATAAAGAGCACTTCGCCTGAAACTCATTACAGCGAGGATCTTGAGGAGCATATAGAAAGGATAGCCTTGGGTGAAAACGGAGTTACTCCGGACACGGAGGAGGACGGCGACGCGCTTTTGCAGGAGGCGATAAAGCTTGCGGTGGAGCTCGGAAAGATCTCGACATCGATGATACAAAGGCGCTTGAGTGTCGGTTATTCGCGTGCGGGAAGGATAATGGATCAGATGGAGGCACGCGGGATAGTTTCTCCGCAGAATGGCTCAAAGCCGCGTGATGTGCTGATCAGTCATGCCGATATGATGTTCGATGAAGGCTCTGATGATTCGGGGGTGGATCAATGAATACTTCGGATACTGCCGGATTCCTTCCTGTTTCAAAGGAAGATATGAAGGCGCGGGGCTGGGATGGCTATGATTTTTTGTACGTTACGGGAGACGCGTATGTGGATCATCCGAGCTTCGGTCATGCGATAATTTCGCGTGTTCTTGAGGCACATGGATACCGCGTGGCGATACTGCCGCAGCCGGACTGGCACAGTGCGGATGACTTTAAAAAGCTTGGAAGACCGGGACTCGGCGTGCTTGTGACTGCCGGAAACATAGACAGTATGGTCAATCATTATACGGTAAGCGGCAAGCGGAGGCACGACGACGCGTATTCGCCCGGCAATGAGGCGGGGCACCGCCCTGACCGCGCGACGATCGTTTACTGCAACCGTGTGCGCGAGGCGTTCGGTGATATACCGATACTTATAGGCGGAGTAGAGGCGAGTCTCAGGCGTTTTGCGCATTATGACTACTGGTCGGACAAGGTGCGGCGTTCTATTTTGTTCGATTCCCGCGCGGATATCCTTATGTACGGAATGGGGGAAAGGCAGATAGTTGAGCTTGCGGACATGCTGAAATGCGGTGTTCCCGTGGAGGACATAACGACCGTGGCAGGGACCTGCTTTATACAGCCTCACGCGGACGGGTATAAAAAGATACCGTCCTACGAGGAATGCGTGTCGGACAAGAGAGCGTACGCCGAGGCGTGCAGAGAGCAGTACCGCGAGCAGAACCCGTTCGCGGGGAACGCGCTGGCTCAGGAGCACGGCGGCAGATGGCTTATACAGAATCCGCCGCAGCCACCGCTTGATACGCGCGAGCTTGACGAGGTATACGAGTTGCCGTATATGCGGCGCGCGCATCCAATGTACGATAAGTATGGGGGCATAAAGGCGATAGAAGAGGTAAAGTTCTCGATCTCATCGAACCGCGGCTGCTACGGCAGCTGCAGCTTCTGTGCGCTGGCGTTTCATCAGGGCCGCATCGTGACATCCAGAAGCGACGAAAGCATGCTCCGCGAGGCGGAGCTCATGACTAAGGATCCCGGCTTCAAGGGATACATCCATGACGTGGGAGGACCCACGGCAAATTTCCGCGATCCCGCCTGCGCAAAGCAGATGAAAACTGGTGCGTGTCCGGACAGGCAGTGCCTGTATCCGAAGCCGTGTCCGAATATGAGGGTGGACCATTCAAAGTATCTGGAGCTTTTACGAAAACTCAGAGCGGTAAAGGGCGTTAAGAAGGTATTCGTGAGATCGGGCATAAGATTTGATTACCTCATTGCCGACCGTGACGAGACGTTCTTCCGGGAACTGCTCAAATACCATGTCAGCGGACAGCTGAGGGTAGCGCCTGAGCATGTTTCGGATAATGTTTTGAAATATATGCACAAGCCGGGGCGCTCGGTATACGACCGGTTTTCCGATAGGTTTTACGAGCTGTGCAGCGATATGGGGCTTGACCAGTACATCGTTCCGTATCTGATGTCAAGCCACCCGGGGAGCACTTTAAAGGATGCGGTCATACTTGCCGAATATCTGAACAAGCATAAGATAAATCCGAGGCAGGTGCAGGATTTTTATCCGACGCCGGGAACAGTGTCAACATGCATGTACTATACGGGTCTGGACCCGTTTACGATGGAAAACGTATATATAGCGCGCTCGCCTCATGAGAAGGCAATGCAGCGGGCGCTGCTTCAGTTCCGCGACGCGAAAAATTACGAGCTTGTAAAAGAAGCGCTTATTGAGGCGGGGCGCACGGATCTCATAGGATTCGGCGAGGGCTGTCTCATACCGCCGCGGAAAATAAATAAACAATACGACGAAAGGAAAGGTGGAGCAAATGGCAAAGCTTCTGAAGGGAAAAGAGGTATCGGACAGAATAAAGGACGAGTTAAAGGAAGAGGTCGCAGAACTCAAAGGCCGTGGGATACATCCGGGACTCGCGGTGATTCTGGTAGGGGACGATCCCGCAAGCAAGGTTTACGTAAACAATAAGAAAAAGGCGTGCGAGTATATAGGGATAAAGTCGTTCGAATACCTGCTGCCGGCTGAGACGTCTGAGACGGAGCTGCTGGAGCTTATAGACAGGCTCAATTCCGATCCCGAGGTGTCGGGAATACTCTGTCAGCTGCCGCTCCCGGGGCATATAGACGAGACGGTCGTTATAAACGCGATAGCTCCCTCGAAGGATGTTGACGCGTTCCATCCGGTAAACGTCGGAAAGATAATGACTGGTGATTATGATTTTGTACCGTGCACACCGGCAGGCGTTATGGAGCTCATAAAGGAGTCGGGCGTTGACGTCGAGGGCAAGGAGTGTGTTGTTGTGGGAAGATCCAACATAGTGGGAAAACCGATGGCGATGCTTCTGCTTCATAAAAACGGAACGGTAACGATCTGTCATTCGAGGACCGCGAACCTTGCGGAAAAGACGAAAAATGCTGATGTACTTGTAGCAGCAGTGGGCATACCCAATTTCATAAAGGGGGATATGATAAAACCCGGTGCTGTAGTTATAGATGTGGGAATAAACAGAGTAGCGCCGAAAAAGCTTGTAGGAGATGTTGAGTTCGAAACGGCGGAAAAGGTCGCTGCGGCGATCACTCCGGTGCCCGGAGGCGTTGGCCCCATGACTATTGCGATGCTTATGAAAAACACGGTAAAGGCTGCTGTTAAGCAAAATGAGTGCGAATAATTATATAAAAAACTGACTGTAATCGAACGGTTATATAAATATATTCAACAAAATTCTGTTTAAATATGAAAATGTATTACAGTTTTGATTGACATGAATAAAAAAATACGGTATACTATAATATATGGTGTGTGTAAGCCTTTTATGATAAAGCATTATATTCATTGCACGCCGCTCGGTTAGGGCTTATCCGAAATATCCAAACGATGAAAATGAACGTACTTCGTGATATGTCTTATCGAAAAAAATTAGTATATCGAACAGGCTTCGATGAAAGGAGAATTTTCATGACATTTGAAAATGCGTTAAAAAGGATCAAGGCGAAGTTTGAAGAGGTTGACGCTTCAAAGCTGGCGGATATGGCAGTACAGGTCACATTGACTGATGAGGATTGCGGCGGTACTCTGTATTTTAAGGTAGCTGACGGAAAGGTAGATGTTGAGGGTTATGATTACCGCGACAACGATGCAGTGATCGACATAGACAGAAAGGCGCTCAATGATATTCTTTCGGGCAAGCTCACTCTTGATAAGGCTATTGAGAAGGGACTTGCTACAGCAAAGGGCAACTTCGATAAGCTTGCTACTCTCAATGACGCTATTCCGAAGTATGTGGCGCCGTCAAGAAAGGCTGCTGCAAAAGAGGAAGAAGCTGAGGCAAAGAGCGAAGCAGAGCCGAAGGCAGAGTCTAAAGTGGCTGCAAAGGCTGTTGCTGCGGAGCCCGTGAAGGCGGCGGTAAAGACAGAGCCCGCAAAGAAGCCGGCTCCCGTAAAGAAGGCAGCGGCTACGGTAAAGAGCGCCGCGGCGGCAAAGAAGACAACTACTGCTGCAAAGAGGACCTCGACAAAAAAAGCGTGAGTCCGCATTTAACAGTTAAATGACAGACGCGGTTTTTCTGTGAGAGAAACCGCGTTTTTTAGCTGATACAGAGAAAAACAGGCTTTGCGGTACTTGACAAAGCGCGCGCCTTATGATAAAATATAGTAAGATTAGCGGGTATCAAGGGGGATTCTGTTTACGGGATCCCTATATTTGTTTTACCCGGGATATGGAGGAAAGATATATGGCAAAAATTCAGATGAAAACGCCTCTCGTTGAGATGGACGGAGACGAGATGACAAGAGTAATATGGAAGATGATCAAGGATATACTCATCGAACCGTATGTTGATCTCAAGACCGAGTATTACGACCTGGGACTTGAGCACAGAAACGAGACCAATGATCAGGTCACTTTTGACAGTGCCGAGGCAACAAAGAAATACGGCGTAGCTGTTAAGTGTGCGACAATAACACCGAATGCCGCGCGCATGACCGAGTACGATCTCAAGGAGATGTGGAAATCACCGAACGGAACGATAAGAGCTATCCTCGACGGCACCGTGTTCAGAACACCTATTCTTGTAAAGGGTATAGTGCCGTATATTCCGACCTGGACAAAGCCGATAACTATCGCGCGTCATGCGTACGGTGACGTTTACAAGAACGTTGAGATGCAGGTACCGGCAGGCGGCAAGGCTGAGCTTGTATATACCGATAAAGACGGAAACGAGACCAGAGAGACCATACACGAATTTAAGGACGGCGGCGGTATAATCCAGGGACTCCATAACCGTGACGCCAGCATCGCGTCGTTTGCGCGCGCATGCTTCAATTATGCGCTTGACTTGAAGCAGGATGTATGGTTTGCTACAAAGGATACTATATCAAAGAAGTACGATCACCGTTTCAAGGATATTTTCGCGGAGATATACGAGAACGAGTATAAGGACAAGTTTGAGGCGGCAGGTATTGAATACTTCTACACGCTCATTGACGACGCCGTAGCGCGCGTTATACGCTCCGAGGGCGGCTATATCTGGGCATGCAAGAACTATGACGGAGACGTTATGTCGGACATGGTAGCAACGGCGTACGGCTCTCTGGCGATGATGACGTCGGTGCTCGTATCACCGGACGGCATATATGAATATGAGGCTGCACACGGCACGGTACAGCGTCATTACTACAAGTATCTCAAGGGTGAGAGCACATCCACGAACTCCGTAGCGACGATATTTGCATGGTCAGGAGCCATGAGAAAGCGCGGCGAGCTTGATGAGCTTCCGGAGCTTGTGCACTATGCTGACTGCCTTGAAAAGGCGACGATCGGAACGATAGAGGACGGCGTTATGACAGGCGATCTCTACAGCATGTCAAAGCTTGAAAAGAAGGAAAAGGTAGACACCGAGGGCTTCCTGAAGGCCGTAAACGAAAGACTCAAGGCTATGCTTTAATGATAATACTTATAATACACAAAAGCGTTTCCGGTGACGGAAACGCTTTTGTGTATTATCAATCTGCACCGCATATGCGAAAGCCGGAATATTTATTTTTGTATGAGTATCATATCAGCAAGTTCTTGTGCATAGTCATCCGTAAAGCTGCCGCTTATTATAACTTTACCCGAATTTATGGCTTCTGATACCCTTGGAACACTTATGGGTTCACCGTAAATGTATATAGAGATGTAATCGTCCGGAGCGGCATATTGTGATATCCGCGCAGTCGCTGCGGCAAATGCCGCGCTGCCCTCATCACTGAATCTCAGCTCAAGGCACGGACCGTTTACATTGTCGGGGCGTTCGCTCTCCGGAACGACTTGGCATGATATTATATCATCCGTGTCCAGTATCAAATTGCCTAAGCAGTCATAAAATTCGACTGCGGCTGTGCCTGGGGTGCTGTTGTCTGTGAACGATATGCCGTAGCCGAGCATTTCACAGAAAAATCGCAGCGGCACAAATGCCGTATCATTTATGATAACGGCTGACGTGTCAGCTTCATAATATGTACTGTTTTTTCTGTAACGGTTTTCGCCTATCACAAAATGATAACTGTCACCGCCTGCGCCGCCTTTGTCTTCTGTAACTGCTGGGGATATAGAGATCTGTTTTTCATCTTCAAACCATGATACTTCCATACCAAGCTGCTCGGCAATGTCTCTGACCGGTACTTGTGTCCTGCCAGCTGTGTCTATAAACGGTTCCACCGAAAAAAGAACGGGTGTACTGCCGATGGTTACGCGTATTGTGTCATGTTCAGTTTTATACACGTGAAGTTCAGGTCGGGCTTCGACGCCGATTACCGGATAGGTGCAGAAGAACGTTAAAGCCAAAACAGATGCAAAAAATAACTTTTTCATATTACCACCTCATTTATCTCCTTGCAAGCTCCGTCACATATGACGGATAGCTTTATGATTACATACATATCATAACATATGTGGTGCTCTATGTCAATTCTTTTTTTATAAATATAAAAAAAGAAGCGTTTCCTTCGCCGGAAACACTTCCTTTTTAATGATCTTGATACTTATATTCTTGCAACGCCTGTGTCTCTTGCTGCCTGTGCAACAGCCTCGGCAACAGCGTCGGCAACTCTCTTGTCGAATACGTCTGTTATAACGTAGTCCGGTCTCAGTTCCTCATCCGATACCATTGATGCGATAGCCTTTGCAGCCGCTATCTTCATCTCGTCGTTGATATCGCTTGCTCTTACAGAAAGCGCGCCTTTGAATATTCCCGGGAATGCGAGTACGTTGTTGATCTGGTTCGGGAAGTCGCTTCTTCCTGTACCCATGATTCTTACGCCTGCCTCTTTGGCCTCGTCAGGCATGATCTCCGGAACGGGATTTGACATAGCGAATACGATAGGATCGTCAGCCATCGTCTTTACCATTTCCTTTGTAAGAGTGTTCGGAGCTGAAACGCCTATAAATACGTCAGCGCCTACGAGTACGTCTGCAAGCGAACCTTTCTTCATGTCTCTGTTCGAGATCTTTGCCATCTCTGCCTTTTCTGCGTTGAGGTTCTCACGTCCCTCATAGATAGCGCCAGTTCTGTCGCAGAGGATAACGTTTCTGAGTCCCATCGACATGAGAAGCTTTGTTATAGCGATACCTGCAGCGCCGGAACCGTTTACAACAGCTTCGATGTCCTCTATCTTCTTGTTTACGAGCTTTAACGCATTGAGCATTGCCGAAAGAACAACTACCGCTGTACCGTGCTGGTCGTCATGGAATACGGGGATGTCGCACTCTTCCTTAAGTCTGCGCTCGATTTCAAAGCAGCGCGGAGCCGATATATCCTCCAGGTTTATGCCGCCGAAGCTGCCTGCTAAGAGCTTTACTGTGTTTACGATCTCGTCAACGTCCTTTGAACGAACGCAGAGCGGGAAAGCGTCAACATCAGCGAAAGTCTTGAACAGTGCACACTTGCCTTCCATTACAGGCATACCTGCCTCGGGACCGATGTCACCTAGACCGAGGACTGCGGTTCCGTCTGTGATAACAGCAACGAGGTTTCCGCGTCTTGTATATTTATATGAAAGGGAAGTATCCTTTGAGATCTCAAGACACGGCTCAGCTACTCCCGGTGTGTATGCCACGGAGAGCTCGTCTCTGTTCGTGATAGCGGCTCTTGAGATCACCTCTATCTTACCCTTCCATTCTTCATGCTTTTTCAATGCGTATTCTTTCTTGTCCATTGTTCCTTATCCTCCATAAATCATTGTATGCAGCCGCATGGCGTGCGGGTGCTTTCTATATTCACGGGCGCGGGCCGCGCTCGGAACTTACATTGCCTCGTCTATAATGCTCTTTAAAGTAGCTGCGGATTTTTTCAGCTTCTCATTTTCGTCGTCGCTGAGTCTGAGCGAGAGCACTTTATTTATACCTTCTGCGTTTACGATGCAGGGGAGACCTATCGAGACTCCGTCAAGACCGTATGAACCGCATTCTACCGTACTTACCGGCAGTACCGCATGCTCATCCTTCACAACGGCGTTTACTATGCGGCAAACCGTGGATGCGATAGCGTAGTATGTCGCATGCTTTTTCTTTATGACCTCTGCGCCTGCATGTTTAACTCTGTCAACAAGCTCATCCATATTTATCGAGATATTCTCCGATTCGCAGTATTCGTCAAACGGAGTGCCTGCAATGTTTATTGAGCTTAGAACCGGGAACTGTGAGTCGCCGTGCTCGCCTATGATATAGCCGTGAACATTGTTCACGCACACGTCGAGATCCTGGCTCAGGAAATACTTGAAACGTGCCGTGTCAAGAGATGTGCCTGTTCCGAATATCTTTGATGACGGTATCCCGAGCTCCTTGTACATAACATAGGTGAGAATGTCGACCGGGTTTGCGACCATAAGGATGACCGCGCCGTTATAATGCGGTTTTATATTCTCAGCAACTGATTTTATGATGTTTATATTGTTCTTTGCAAGATCAAGACGCGTGTCGCCGGGACGTCTGCCTACTCCCGATGCAACGATGATGAGATCGCAGTCTGCAACATCGTTATAATCGCCGCAGTATATCTCCATGGGCGTAAAGTTCAGCATACCCTGACCTATGTCAAGCACCTCTCCTTCAGCCTTGTCGCGGTTTACGTCGATGAGCACGAGCTTTGATACGGTGCCCTGGATCGAAAGTGCATAAGCTATCGAAGCACCGACCGCTCCGCAGCCGATAATTACGACCTTATTGTAGAATTTTCGCATAATACTATTACTCCTCTGATGTAAAATAAGCTTAATTAAATTTGTTAAAATCTTAACCTATTATATAATACCATGTTCGCGCGATTAGTCAAGTATGTTTCGATAAATTTTACATAGAATTTACGTTTTATCCAAACAATACACACGGAAAAGCCGCCTTTTTTGTGCAAATGGAGGGCGGCTTTTCAGCGCTGCATCAAACCGTCATTTTCTGCTTTTCCGGGGATCTTAGCATATCCCTGCGTTTTTTGTACATTAGCGAGTCGAGCTCGTCTTCCTTGCGTATATTTTCGAACGCAACCGCCATCATCAGCTTTATACGGTTGAGCTGGTTTACCTCGCTCGCGCCGGGGTCATAGTCTATTGCGACTATGTTTGACTGCGGGTACTGGCGTCTCAGCTCCTTTATCATGCCCTTGCCAGTTACGTGGTTGGGGAGACATGCAAACGGCTGCACGCAGACGATATTCGGCACGCCGGAGTTTATGAGCTCTATCATCTCACCGGTAAGGAACCAACCCTCGCCCGTGCAGTGTCCGAGCTGGAGCACCTTTTTTGCTCCTTCGGCTATCTCCGCTATATGCCCGGGTGCGCGGGAAGCAAACTTCGGATTTGCCTTCATGACCTTCTCGGCGTGCTTCCTGTAGCTTTCTATGCCCCAGATGGCAAGATTGCAAAGCCGTGCGGTCGATGCCTTCATGCCAAGGTTATCACGCTTAAAATTGTTGTTGTAGAGGCAGTAGAGCATGAAATCGGCAAGCCCCGGCATTACCGCTTCGCCGCCCTCGCTTTCTATAACTCCCACAACGTCGTTGTTGGCGTCGGGATGGAATTTCACAAGTATCTCGCCGACTACGCCGACCTTCGGTTTTCTCACCGAATCGTCTATCGGTATTGCATCGAAGTCAGCTATGATCTCGTCGATGACCTTCTTGAGCTTCAGGTCCTTTCTGTTCATTTTCACAAGATCGTTATAGAGCCGCTTCTGCCACTTGTCGTATACAGCGTTAGTCTCGCCTTCGTTTATCTCATAGGGGCGTATGCGCTGCGTCACGGACAGAAGAATATCGCCCCATGTGCAGGCCTTTAAAAGACCGTCAACAAGCTTGGGCGTTATCTTAAATCCCGGATTTCCCTCAAGTCCCGAAACGTTAAGGGAGATGACGGGTACCTGCGGATATCCCGCTTCCTTCAGAGCCTTTCTTATGAACGCTATGTAGTTTGTGGCGCGGCAGCCTCCTCCGGTCTGCGTTATCATTATAGAAGTATTGTCCGGATCGCAGCGCCCGCTTATGAACGCGTTCACAAGCTGTCCCGTGACCATGATAGACGGGTAGCACGCATCGTTATTTACGCTCTTTAATCCAGCCTCAACGTCCTCCGCAGTCGCCTTTTCAAGCACAAGAGCGTTGTAGCCGTTTGCTCTGAGCACTGCCTCGAAGAGGTGGAAATGCGTCGGACTCATCTGCGGGAATATTATGGTGTGGTTTTTGCGCTCCTTTTCGGTGAACTTCACTCTGTTTATCGTATAGTCCTCGACCTTGTGCGGAACGAAGTCGTTGTCGGCGCGTTCCTTTACAGCTGCCTTTAACGAACGGACTCTGATCCTTGCCGTACCCAGACTTGAGACCTCGTCTATTTTGAGCGTCGTATATATTTTCTCGTGTGACTGGAGTATCTCCATGACCTGATCGGTCGTCACCGCGTCGAGACCGCAGCCGAACGAATTCAGCTGTATGAGCTCGAGTCGGTTGCTCTTTATTACCTCCGATGCAGCCTCGTAAAGACGCGTATGATATGCCCATTGGTCAACGACGCGTATATCTCGCTTCAGATGCCCCAGATGCGCCACGCTGTCCTCGGTAAGGACTGCGAACCCGAGCGTATTTATCATGTCCGGTATGCCGTGATTTATCTCAGGATCTATATGGTACGGACGTCCCGCGAGAACTATACCGCGCTTGTCGTGATCCTCGAGCCATTGTATCGTTTCCTCTCCCTTTTTGCGGATGTCGTTCTTATAATTCTGAAGCTCCGCGAATGCCTTCTCCGAAGCAGCCTTTATGTCCTTGAACGGGATGTTGTAATCCTTTAGGGCATTTGCCATCTGTCTGTTGAATGACGGTTTATCGGCAAGGTTTATAAACGGGTACATGAATTTCATGCCCGGCTCGCGAACCGCGTCCATATTGTTATATATGACCTCGGGGTACGAGGTGACCATAGGACAGTTGAAGTGGTTTCCCGCATCGCTGTATTCGATCTGCTCGTAAGGGATACAGGGATAGAAGATCGTCTTGTAGCCCTTGTCTATAAGATCCTGGATATGACCGTGGACCAGCTTCGCCGGATAGCATGCGCTCTCCGAAGGGATCGAATCTATCCCCTTCTCATAGAGGGCATGGGTGCTCCTTCCCGAAAGACGCACGGAAAATCCGAGCTCGGTGAAGAATGTGAACCACAGCGGATAGTTTTCGTACATGTTAAGCACGCGCGGCATCGCGATCACTCCGTGCGGCGCATCCTCTGCCTTAAGCGGCTTATAGCGGAAGGCGCGCTTGTATTTATAATCGTAAAGGTTAGGTATATCCTTATTTTTCTTTTCCTCGCCGGCTCCGCGCTCGCAGCGGTTTCCGGAGATGAACTTGCTGCCGTCTCCGAAGTCAGTAACGGTCAGCTGGCAGTGATTGTTGCACTTCTGACAGCGTGTGAGAGAGGTGTTGAACGTGAACGTGTCAAGCTCGCCCTCGGTTATGATGTCGCACTCTCCGCCGTTCCAGCGCTCTTTTGCGATAAGCGCCGAGCCAAAAGCGCCCATGATCCCGGCTATATCGGGACGTATAACATTCTTGCCGATAAGCAGCTCAAAGCAGCGCAGTATCGCATTGTTGTTGAACGTGCCGCCCTGAACGACTATCCTTTCGCCCATAAGATCCGGATCACGAAGCTTTATGACCTTGTAAAGCGCGTTTCTTACAACAGAGTAGGAAAGACCGGCACTTATGTCGCCGACTGTCGCACCCTCTTTCTGCGCCTGCTTTACTCGAGAGTTCATAAATACGGTGCAGCGCGTTCCCAGGTCTACCGGGTCGTCCGCGTCGAGCGCTTCCTTCGAGAATTCTATCGTATCAAGCCCGAGTGATTCGGCAAATGTCTGTATGAAAGAACCGCAGCCGGAGGAGCACGCTTCGTTCAGCATTATTGAATCTATGACTCCGTCCTTTATCTTCATGCATTTCATATCCTGACCGCCGATGTCTATTATGAAATCGACGCCGGGAGAGAAGTGGTTGGCTGCCTTGTAGTGCGCTATCGTCTCTATCTCACCCTCGTCTATCCGGAAGGCGGTCTTAAGCAGCTGCTCACCGTATCCTGTGGTGCAGCCGTTGGCTATGTAAGCATCCTTCGGAAGCTTTTTATACAGCTCGCGCATTATCTCTATACCGCAGCTTATGGGGCTTCCCTCGTTTTTGCCGTAGTAATCGTATATTATTTCGTCATTTTCGTTTATTACTGCGCATTTTATCGTCGTGGAGCCGACATCCAGTCCCAGAAATACAGGACCCTTTGCATTGGATATGTCCCCGCGCACTGCCGTATCTTTTGAATGACGGTCGAAAAATTCCTTTTTGTCAGCCTCTGTCTCAAACAGCTTCGGCATACGGGTTATCTCGTTTTCAACGTTTTTCGCGTTTTTGAGCCCGTCTATCAGATTTTGGATGCTTGTCGGTTCCTCGTTGCCGTACATAAGCGCGGCGCCTATAGCAACGAAGATCTGCGCGTTATCCGGAGATTTGAACGAATCTGCCCTGTCGCGAAGCGTTTCTTCGAACTGGCGCCGAAGCTGCGGCAGAAAATGCAGAGGACCGCCGAGGAAAACTATATTTCCTTTTATCGGACGTCCCTGAGCAAGACCGGATATTGTCTGCGTTACCACCGCCTGCAAAATAGATGCCGCAACGTCCTCACGTGCCGCGCCCTCGTTTAAGAGCGGCTGCACGTCGGATTTTGCAAACACGCCGCAGCGCGCCGCGATGGGGTATATCGTCTTGTGATTTTCAGCAAGCTTGTTGAGCCCGTCGGCATCCGTTTTCAATAGTATGCTCATCTGATCAATGAACGAGCCGGTGCCTCCGGCGCAAGTGCCGTTCATTCTCTGCTCAAGTCCGCCGGAAAGATAGAGTATCTTCGCGTCCTCGCCGCCGAGCTCGATTACAACGTCCGTGCCGGGAAGAAACGTTTCTATCGCCGTCTTGTTGGCTATTACCTCCTGCACGAACGGCAGCCCGAGCATTTTTGAGAGCAGAAGTCCACCGGAGCCGGTTATAACGACGGTAAATTCGGCGTCGCCGAGCGCGTCTTTGACCTCGTCAAAAAGCTCCGCAACGGTGCTTTTTATATCCGAAAAATGCCGTCTGTATTCGGAATATATCGTATTATTGGAATCGTCGAGGACAACGACCTTTACGGTCGTGGATCCTACATCGATCCCCATATGAAGATTGCCCAATGCATTGACCTCCTTAATTGATCGGCAGGCACAGCCCGCCTTATCTGACGCCGTAACGGCGTATATATCCATTGTATACAGCCTGGCGGCATCTGCCGCCAAGCACTATATATTATAGTAGTTTTCTCGGGAATAGTCAAGACTTTTATCGAAAAATCGGATATATCAATACTAAAATAGTGTTGTTTTGCCCGTGAATTATACATTTTTATATATGTATATGCGTGATACGGTATATATTGCCTTGCTTTGAAGGCATATCCAACATGTTGTGCCTGCCGTTTTTGATATAGTTACCCGCCGCAGTGCCGGATATCAAAAAGAGACCGCCGGAGCGGTCTCTTTTGAAGTTATGTTGCGTCATCTGCGGTTCCGCTGTCGGCGGATGTGTCTGTGTCGTTCTTATCGTCCTTCGGAAGCAGAGAATCTATGCTTGAGTCTATCTCATCGACCGGTATCAGCTTCTTTATGAAGTCGGGGTCGTAAAGTTCCTCGGTCGGTATGACCTCATGTGTTTTATCGATCTCGTCTATGAGATCTGTACCGGCGCCGGGCTTTGCTTCTGCTTTTTCTTCGCCGCTGCCTGTAGGGACGATCCTGCGGAGCTTGTCTTTGTATTTTTTAAACAGCTCCGGCTTTACCTTGTAAAGGACCGCGGCAGCCGCGAGAAGAAGCAGTATGAGCACGCCTGCGGCTATGGCTGCTGTGACACCGATGCGAGTGCCGCTTGATGATACGGAGCCGGCTGATCCGCTCGGCTCGTCCGTCTGACGGACCGGTCCCACAAACTGCTGCGGACCGTATTCCTCGTTTTCCATTGCCGAATGCTCGGGCGAGCGCGTCGGCGGCGGGGTTATCTTTATAGTTCCCGGCGTGGACTGAACCGGTGCCTGCGTTGCGGCAGTGCCGCTTCCGGGCGCTGCCGTCGCGGCAGGTGCCTGTGTTGATGCCGCATCTGCGCCGCTCTCCGCAGTCACGGCGTCTACGGTATCTCCCGAATAAAAGCTGTAAAACGGCGCCTTGCCCTGCATATGACGAAGGTGGCTTACAAGCGCGCACGCTGCAAGCGCCGTGTCGTCCGGCGATGAGTTGAAGCTTCCGTCACCCGCGGCGTGAGATGCGATGTAGTCGATGACGGATACACCGTTTTTTAGGAATCTCTCGTCGCTCTCAGCGTCTGCGCCGACACTGTCAAGCGCTATTACTGTGTAGGACGATGCGGACATAGTGGAAAAGCCTCCGTCAGCCTGCTGCATACCCGAGAGGTATGTGAGTGCAGCGGAAACGGCGCTGTCTACGCTGTATGTATATTCCTCGTTGTCAGCAGTGCCTTCGAGGATATACTCGTTTCCGAGACTGTAGGAAAGAGCTATAAGAGATTTCGCGGTTGCGGTGACATCGTTTTCAAAGCTGCCGTTTGACTGCTGCATCGTAAGCAGAGTCCCGGTCATGTTTTCAAGGCTTGTCGTTTCGCTTATGACGTCGTATCCGCTGCTTTGAAGCGTTGTTATAGCTCCGGCGATGTCGGAGGCGGACGAGAGCTCGGCGTTATACGTATAGGCGCCGACGAAAGAATTGCTGAGGACCTCTCCGCACGCGGCGTTTGACATTATGAGCCGTTGTGCGTCCTGAGGTGTGGACGGAGTTATCGTGCTTGTTGCATCGACATATGACGCGTACCGGTAATCTCTGTTCATTCTTGAGAGCGCCATGATGTAGTGATCCGACGCCGACGATCCGGCTGAACTGAGCGGCTGGGCATTCGTTTCAAGCCACGTAAACGCTCCGTCTATCATTGTTTGTATATCTGTTTGCGTATGCGCGGCGCCCGCTGTGACGGGCAGGAGCATACATGCCGCCATTACGGCAGCAGCTGTTTTTTTCATAATCATCACCTTGATCCGGAGTTTATTGTCATGTGCGTCCGCACAAAAATTCATTTTATATTATAGCATATATAATATGCTTTGTCAATTTCCAAAAAGTAAACGATTTCGGCATAAAGTTCAATTGCCAAAGTAAATTCCAGTGTAATAATTTACAAACCAGAATTTAAACTGGCAAATTAAATACCAGAATTTAAATTGGCAAACCCAATTATAATTCATTT
>DVNB01000023.1 GCA_018714695.1 Candidatus Ornithomonoglobus merdipullorum
GACAATTATGTGCCGCATATTGAAAAACTGAACTCCATTGCTGCCGGATACGGAATTGCAGACAGGGTCCGCGGCGTTGTGATGTCAATGTTCGAAATGACATTTGAAAACGAAAGCTTTGATCTGATATGGTCGGAAGGCTCCGCTTACATTGCCGGTTTTTCCAATGCTATAAAGGACTGGAAGAGGCTGTTGAAGCCGGACGGATACATTATTTGCAGTGAGATAAGCTGGCTGCGGGACGATCCGTCAGAGGAGAGTAAAAGATTTTGGAATGAGGGATATTCCGAAATGAATACCATAGAGCGAAAAACGGAACAGATACGAGAGCAGGGATATGAATTTGAAGGGTGTTTTACATGTCCCGTTTCGGACTGGACTGTCAACTATTATGATCCAATTGAGGAAAATATCAAAAAGCTGGAGAAACGATATCCGGGGAATACGCAGGCTATGGAGGCTGTCCAACACTTGCGGGAGGAGATCGACCTCTACAAAAAGCATAATAGTGATTACAGTTACGTTTTCTATGCGATGAAAAAGAAGTAACGGCCCATGGTCCGTT
Organism: Candidatus Ornithomonoglobus merdipullorum; assembly: GCA_018714695.1. GTDB lineage: Bacteria > Bacillota > Clostridia > UBA1381 > UBA1381 > Ornithomonoglobus > Ornithomonoglobus merdipullorum. Next base: position 566 of record DVNB01000023.1, read on the forward strand.
TTATTCTTTCTGCAGGAGGCATGTATATGATAATAGAGAAAATAGAATATGATGTCATATAGCGGTTCCTCTTTTGGGAACAAAGAGCGACCGCATATCTGCTTTCTCTAAAGTCAGCAGTTTTATCTTCTTTTCTATCCCTCCGGCATATCCTGTAAGACTTCCGTTTGATCCTACGACTCTGTGGCAGGGAACTATAACGGATATCATATTATGTCCTACAGCGCCTCCGACTGCCTGTGCCGACATATGCGGCAGACCTTTTTTGGCGGCGAGGCGCTTGGCGAGGTCTCCGTATGTAGTGGTATGACCATACGGGATCAAGCAAAGAATTTCCCATACCTCATTCTGAAACTCGGTCCCGGTAAAATGCAGAGGTATGTTAAAATCAGGCTCTTTCCCGGAAAAATAAATGTCGAGCCAATGTTTGGCGGTCCGCAGTAAAGCGGTTTCCTGCTCTGTGCATTCTTTCCGCAGTCCGCGGGCAAAATATTTTTGCCCCTCAAACCATAGTCCTGTCAAGCCGATGTTATCGGCTGCCAAAAGAATATCGCCTATAGGTGATTGGTAATGACCTGTATACTGCATATAATACCTCCGTTGTTTGAATTTTATTTATTCATCGGGATAATAACAGTGTATATGATAACATAATCCTTAAAGAATATCAATACCGAAATAGATGAATTCCACGGTTTTTTAATGAGTTAACAAAGTGTGAATGAGATGCCAACTACCAGCCTTATTGCCAAATTGTGCAAGTCTCCCCTGAAAGAGGAGGAGAACCGCCGAACGGCGGTGGAGGGGTTCGGCGGTATGAACTGTAGTTAAAAAAGCGGAACCCCTCAGTCAGCTTCGCTGCCAGCTCCCCTTTTAGGGAGCCTTGCCGCGAATGGGCGCTTCATGTTCATAAAGAATTCACTCATTCAAAAGCCGTGAGATGAATTCAAGCATGGTGCAGCTATGCAGATTACGGAGATTGAGTATGAAAGAATTCAGGAACATACATGGATGAATTGAAAGATATGAAAATGGGAGGCGGAGCGGGGATACCTTTTTACGGGCGATCTTGTGTATAAGGATGTGCTGTTTGCGTACTATCCGTCAACGGATCCGGAAGCGTATCTGGAGTCGCTTGAAAAGATAGCGCGGCTGCCGGTGAAACGGGTATTTCCTGCGCACCACAGTCTTGATATACATCCGGAGATCATTGTGCGCATGAGGGACGAGCTGCGAAAACTCAGATCGGAGGGCAAGCTGCACCATGGCGGCGGAAAATTTGATTACGGTGCCTGGGGGTTATGGATATAATACATAGGAGGAAAAACGATGATACTTGAAACGGAACGATCATATATGCGCGAGCTGGAGCAGGGTGATTTTGACGCGCTGTGCCTTATATTGCAGGACGAGGAGACGATGTATGCGTATGAGGGCGCGTTCACGGATGCAGAGGTACATGAATGGCTTGACAGGCAGATCGAGCGGTATAAAAAATGGGGTTTTGGTCTCTGGGCGGTGATACTTAAAGAGACCGGAGAACTCATCGGTCAGTGCGGGCTTACGATGCAGCCTTGGAAGGGCGGCGAGGTGCTTGAGATAGGCTATCTTTTCAGACGTTCGTACTGGCACAAGGGTTATGCAACGGAGGCGGCACAGGCGTGTAAGAAGTACGCGTTTGAGAATTTGGATGCCGATGAGGTATGCTCTATAATAAGGGACACAAATATGGCATCGCAAAATGTGGCGCTGAGGAATGGTATGACGCCGACAGATACGATGGTGAAGCATTATAAGGGCGTGGATATGCCGCACTGCCGATATGTTGTTGAGCGGGTAAAATGTTAAGTTTATAAAAAAAATGATTTACAAATTTTTTAACGGCGAATGATTTTCAATTTTACATAGATATGGTATACTTTGTTACGGGAAAGCCGGAGGGGCTTATTTGCGGACCAAAGTCTTTGCGGTAGTTTCCGTTGACAGGAGGTATTCATCTATGAAAAATATCAGTACAAGAGTAATATCGCTGCTCGTTTCGGGTGCGGCTGCGTTCGGAACATTTCCGGCTTTGCCGGCAGCGGCTAGCGGCACGGCGGAGATAAGCAGTCTCACGCTGCAGCCGGGCGAGACTCAGGCTTCGGTTAATATCACATGGTACACCGAAGGTACATCGGAGTCTGTTGATCCAAAGGTGGAGATAGGAGACCTGGTTGTAGACGCGGAGGTGTCGGATATAACTGTGCCGACAGGCAAGACGGCGGAAGATAATGATTATGCCGGATATGTTGTATGTAAAGCTGAGGTAAACGACCTTGCTCCAGAGACTGTTTATGACTACAGGCTCTCAAACGACGGCGGCACGAATTGGTCGGAGACGTATACATACACGACGCCTGCGGAGGATCATTTCACATTTGCGTTCACGAGTGATCCTCAGATCAAAGAGGACAGCAGTATAAATGACGGCGGCTGGAATCCGTCCGACGGCACGAATCAGACCGGATGGGCGAAGATGATGGAGGTAGTCGCGTCAAAGGGCGCAACGCTGATGGTATCGGCGGGCGACCAGGTAGAGGATCAGAGCTGGGGAAAGAAGAGTGAATATGACGCATTCTTTGCTCCGGAGGAGATGGCGTCGATCGCATACGCGCCGGCAGTCGGAAACCATGACCGTCATTACATGTTCAGAGATCATTTTAACCTCCCGAATGAGATGGCGATAAGCGATGAGGAGACGGGTGATCAAAATACTTTAACTGAAGTAAAGACGACGTTCCGCGGTCAGAACAACGGAACGAGCCTTAGCCACGGAAACTACACAAAGGCTACGGAGCAAGAGATAGCGGAAAATAAGAATGAAAAGGGAGTTACACCTAATGAGGACGGCATTTTTGACTATGTTGAGCGCCGTGAGATGGAAACAGAGGGTAACTATTACTACCTTTACAACAATGTTCTGTTCGTGACTCTGAACACGGGCGCATACCCGGGCGGAAACGATGATGAGAATGCCGGAAATACGGACATTCCGAGCGCGGAAAATGATAATTCCGAGGCAGAGGCAATAGTGGCGAATTTCGATAAGACACTTGCCGCGGCAACGAGTGAGTATAATGGACTGTATGACTGGATCATCGTAACGCACCATAAATCGACTCAGACAGTCGCAAAGCATGCGGCGGATTCGGATATAGAAAACTACGTTGACGCCGGATTCGAGCAGCTGATGGAGGATTATGACGTTGATCTCGTTCTCGGCGGACACGATCATGTGTACTCAAGAAGCTATGTTTTGAACGGCAAGGGCGAGAGAATGAGCGAGCGCCTTGATACTATAAACGATCCCGAGGGAACGATATATCTGACAGGCAACTGTGCGAGTGATATGCAGTATTACACTCCGTTTGATTCGCTTGACAAGACGAACAATGAGGATTATCCCGTGCTTGCAAACGGCGAGAAGGGCTCGCAGGCGTATCTTGCAGGCAAGGATGCCGAAAATCAGGAGGATTATCTCCCGGTAGGAAATCAGGAGCATAATCAGGAATACAGCCCGAGCTACGCTCTGTTTGACGTTGATGGCGACACCATAAGCGTAAATGTATATAACCTTGACGGTGACTCGGAAACTCCGGATTCAAAGGAGATCGACTCGTTCACGATAACAAAGGGCAAGGACGGCGGCGAAAAGGCGACCGGTTTTGAGAACGGCAGCTCATCGCTCGATCTCACTGAGACAGCCCGTTATGACTCAGGTATGACGAACGCTGACGGCGGCGTTATGGAGATAGTCGATTATAACACTGTAACCGGCTGGGCATACGCTGTAAACGGTAAGACAGGAGATCTTACGGCTATAGCGCTGAAGGATATTGAAAACAAGGAAAATATCGATCTGCTCGACGGAAACGATATAAATGTGAAGGAGCTTGTGGAGGAAGAGGGATTCGTATACGGTGACATGACGTCGGTATCGATATCGCCGGACGGCACAAAGCTTGCGGCTGCTATACAGGCGGATGGCTATAACGATAACGGCAGAGCGGCGATCTTCACCTGCAATGCTGACGGAACTCTGACATTTGACAGAGCGATCGAGACGGGCGTTCAGCCTGATATGATAACCTTTGCCGAGAACGGCGCGTATATCCTAACAGCAAACGAGGGCGAGCCGAGAGAAGGCTACGGCGAAGGCATTGTTGATCCCGCCGGAAGTGTTACGATCATCGATACGGCTTCGTGGACGCCTGCGACTGTAGGTTTTGATGGCTTTGATCATGAAACGCTTGCAAAATCCGGAGTTGTTCTCAAGAAAGGCTCGACACCTGCCGAGGATCTTGAGCCGGAATATATCGCATGTACTGACGGCAAGGCATATGTGACGCTCCAGGAAGCAAATGCGGTAGCTGTGCTTGATATAGCAAATAAGTCTTTCACGGGTGTATACCCGCTCGGAACGGTGGATTACTCACAGGTAAAGATAGATCTCAACAAGAATGACGAGGATGCTGACAGAGGCTACAGCCCCGAGAACTATGAAAATGTGCTCGGACTGCGTATGCCGGACGGCATAAGCGTGTACAGCGCAAACGGCAAGACGTACATCATCACGGCAAACGAGGGTGACAGCCGAGAGTGGGGAGACTATCTCAACGAGGACGAGGGCAAGCTCACATCGACCACAGATGTTGAAACAGAAAAGAAGGTAACATATCTTTTGGCTGAGGATTATGACGGTTTGCAGGAGGGAAAGACATATCTCTTCGGAACGAGGTCATTCTCGGTATTTGAGGTGCAGGATAACGGACTCAGTCTTGTATATGACAGCGGCAGCGACTTTGAAGCTATGACTGCGGAATATCTGCCCGACTATTTTAACTGCTCAAACGACAGTCTTGATATAGACGACCGCAGCAACAAGAAGGGTCCGGAGGCTGAGAGCGTAACGGTAGGTGCTGTAGGAGATAAGACATACGCGTTTGTGACGCTTGAGAGGATAGGCGGAGTTATGGTATATGATATAACCGATCCGACCGCTCCGCAGTATGTGAATTATATGAACAGCCGTGACTTCTCTGCCGAGGTCGGCGCGGACGATTCGCCCGAGGGACTGAAGTTCATCCCGGCATCTGACGGAAAGAACGCGATGCTTCTTGCGGCATGCGAGGTAGGCGGCACGGTAGCGGTGTATGAGCTTACTTCCGGAACAGCGTCAGAGGATGACGGAGATATAGACATCTACTTCACAAATGATGTACACTGCGCATACACCAAGTATGATCAGGTAGCAACGGCAGTGAAGGATAAGGATATCCTGATCGACGCCGGCGACAACATACAGGGCGATCTTGTGGGAACGCTTTCGGACGGCGGCTATATGGTCGATATCATGAATTATCTCGATTACGATGTTGCCGTACCGGGAAATCACGAATTCGACTATGGCATGGACAGATTCTTCGAGATCGCTAAGGGAACAGCTGACACGGCTAAACTGGCAGATTTCGATTATATATCGTGCAACTTCAGAGACCTCGCAGCGAACGAGCCGGTTCTTGACGGATGGAAGATGTTCGATATAAACGGAACAAAGGTAGCGGTAGTAGGCATATCCACACCGGAGACGCTCGTAAAATCGAATCCGGCATATTTCAAGGATGAAGAAGGCAGCTGGATCTACGACTTCTCGAATGATGAAACGGGCGAGCTGCTCTATACAACGGTGCAGAACGCTGTAGATGAGGCGACCGAGGCGGGAGCGGATTACGTTATCGCGGCAGGTCATCTCGGAACAGATGCAGAGTCACAGCCGTGGACATCTACAGAGGTAATAAAGAATACGACAGGCATAGATGTCATGATCGACGGTCACTCGCACAGCACATTCAACACTACAGCGGAAAATGCTGACGGTGAGATGATCCCGACGGTACAGACCGGTACGAAGCTTGAGAATATAGGCAAGATAACGATAGACGAAAACGGCGATATAACAGCCGAGCTGATCCCGATAACAGAGGAAAGCCCTGCGAAGGATCCGGATACAACGGAGTTCTTGGCAGGAATAACAGCCGAGCTTGATAAGACGCAGAATGAGGTCGTTGCAAAGACAGACGTAAAGCTTACAACTACGGATGTGGTTACAGGCGAACGTATTATAAGAAACCGTGAAACGAATCTCGGTGACCTCTGCGCGGATGCGTACAGAGCGAAGCTTGACGCAGATATTGCCTTTGTAAACGGCGGAGGCATAAGAGCTGATATTGAAGCCGGAGACATCACCTTCGGTGATATAGTATCAGTACACCCATACGGCAACGAGGCATGCATGATCGAGGTAACGGGACAGCAGATACTTGACGCGCTCGAGTGGGGAGCGCAGGCAAACCCGGGTGAGTCGGGCGGCTTCCTGCAGGTATCGGGTCTTACATATGAGATACACAATACGATCCCGTCACCGTGTATATCTGATTCTATGGGCGGATTTGTCGGCATAGAGGAAGGCGCGGAGAGAAGAGTGCAGAATGTCAAGGTAGGCGGAGTTGACATTGATCCGAGCGCGACATATACTTTGGCAGGACATAATTACATGCTCCTCGACTTCGGCGATGGTTACAACATGTTCGAAGGCTCAACGGTAGTTCTTCAGTCGGTCGCTATCGATAATCAGGTATTGATCGATTATATCACGGATGAGCTGGGCGGAAACGTATCGGCAGACTCGATATACAGCGATCCGTACGGTGAGGACCGTATAAAGATATTCGGCGAGTGCGATATGACTGTTGCGCCGAGTGAGAACGGCTTGACAGTGACTGCAGTGAACAACACTGCTGAAGACATAAGCGGCGACGTTATATGTGCGCTGTACAAGGACGGAAAGCTCGTGGGAACGGCGATAGGCAACGATGCCGTTATAGAAGCGGGCGACAGCACGGAAGTGCAGGTGGGATATGACGGAACAGAAGAATATGATGCAGTAAGAGTATTCATCTGGGACGATATAAGCACAATGGATCCGCAGTGCAGTGATGCTACGATGGCGGTATGAATAAAAAAGCCACAGCCGGGGCAAAAGCCCCGGCGCGGCTTTTTTTATTCCTGCAATATGTATAATATACCTTTACAATCTGTGAATTTTGATGTAAAATACAGTTGATATATCAAAACTGGAAAGGGTGTTTATTATGAAGGTCGTTGTTACGGCGCGTGATTTTTCGGAGCCGGAGATAGACGGGAGCTATATATTAAGGGATGCCGGATTTGAGATCATAGAGTGTACCTGCGAGTACGGGAGCGGAACGTCGCCGGAGCAGGTGGCGGAGCTCATAGGCGATGCCGATGCGGCTATTGTGGGGCTTGAGCCTATAAACGATACTGTATTTGAGCGGTGCCCGAATTTAAGGCTTATATCAAGGCGCGGGATCGGATATGATTCTCTTGATCTTGACGCGTTCGGACGACACGGCGCGGCGGCTGTGCGGACGACGGGGACTGTCGAAGGTGCGGTCGCGGAGCATGTGATGGCGTATATCATGTATTTTGCAAGACGGCTTGATCTGCAAAGCGCATCAATGCACCGCGGCGAGTGGAAACGGAGCATGACCTACGGAGCTAAAAACAGGACATTGGGGCTTATCGGTTTTGGCGGTATCGGCAAAGAGATAGCAAGGCGCGCGGATGGGTTCGGGATGAATGTGCTCTATAACTGCCGCCATCCTCAAAAAGCGTGGGAGACGGAATATAATGTGCATTATGCGCCGATAGAGGAGATCGCGCAAAAGAGCGATTACATATCGATAAATGTGCCGCTCACGAATGAGACGGAGGGAATGATAGATGCGTTATTCATAGAGTCTATGAAACATGAGTCTGTGCTCATAAACATAGCGAGGAGCCGCATAGTGGATGAAACGGCGCTGGCTGAGGCGCTCATAGGCGGACGGATAAGGGGAGCGTGCATAGATGTGTATGACAGCGAGCCGTGCACCGATTCGGTATTCAGGAGTATCGAAAATGCAGTCCTCACGCCGCACACGGCGAATTTCACGACAGAGAATATCAAGAGCATGAATGAGCTTGCGGCAGAGAATATAGTCAAATTCTTTGACGGAACGATAGACGATAAATATGTTATAAAAATATGATAAGGGATGAAGGAAATATGATCAGAGAAGTAAAAGAGGATAAAAAGTGGTATCTTGATCTGCTACTGCTTGGCGATGAGCAGGAGAGTATGATCGACAAATATCTTGACCGAGGGACGATGTATGTATATGATGACGGCGGCGCAAAGGCGGTGTGCGTTGTGACCGATGAAGGCGACGGGGTGCTTGAAATAAAGAACATAGCCGTCACTCCGGAAAGCCAAAGGAAGGGATACGGAAGGGCGCTGATTCGTTTTCTTGAAAACGAATACAGAAACCGTTACAAGCTGCTCCGCGCCGGTACCGGCGACAGTCCATTGACTGTGCCGTTTTACGAAAGCTGCGGCTTTGAGCGGGCATATGTGATAAAGGACTTTTTTATCGATAATTATGATCACCCGATATACGAATGCGGCATACAGCTTCGGGATATGGTGTATTTTGAGAAGAGGCTGTGAGGGATATTTTCAAACTGAATGAATTTAAGGGGAGAATTCGCATTAGTGGGCGTAACTACGGGATCTTTTAGTCTTTTCCCCGCATGCGCGGGGGTGATCCAACGTCCGATGCCCGGGAAGTACAATACGCTTACTTTTCCCCGCATGCGCGGGGGTGATCCACGTGTATAAAAAAATGCCCCGTCATTAACGGGCTTTTCCCCGCATGCGCGGGGGTGATCCCTTCCGCTGCACTCAGTCTCAGGGACACGTCAGCTTTTCCCCGCATGCGCGGGGGTGATCCTAATAGAAACCATAGGAAATACTATAAAAACCGCTTTTCCCCGCATGCGCGGGGGTGATCCTTCAGCCCCTCTGCCCGTCCGCTTACCTTATACCTTTTCCCCGCATGCGCGGGGGTGATCCCATTGTCTTTTTCCATTCTGTACATGACCGCGCCTTTTCCCCGCATGCGCGGGGGTGATCCCCTGTTCCGCAAATTCTCTTACTGTAAATATTTCTTTTCCCCGCATGCGCGGGGGTGATCCTCGCCCTCGTATCTGTTGTTAAAAATATAGTTGCTTTTCCCCGCATGCGCGGGGGTGATCCTTCGTGATTCACGGAGGCCAAGAAAGTATTGTACTTTTCCCCGCATGCGCGGGGGTGATCCTCAGCGTGATACCTTTGCGCGCAAACGTGTCTACTTTTCCCTGCATGCGCGGGGGTGATCCTATATCGCATACGTCATCATACTTGATATTTGCCTTTTCCCCGCATGCGCGGGGGTGATCCTGGCGCTTGTCAATACGATTACCGAGGCGCTTGCTTTTCCCCGCATGCGCGGGGGTGATCCCAGATGTCTCGCGTCAAATGCCGTAGCTACTGACTTTTCCCCGCATGCGCGGGGGTGATCCCTGTTTATCAAGTTACTTAGCCAGATAAAAGTTCTTTTCCCCGCATGCGCGGGGGTGATCCTGTTTCCTTTACAGCGTTTTTTAGCTTCATCATCTTTTCCCCGCATACGCGGGGTGATTCATCTGCGCATATGGGACAGGCGCTTTAAAAAATCTATGAGAAATTTTATTCATGCATATTGATTAAATATATAATATTAAAAATAAAAGAAAATTATTGACAAATAACAGTAGTAATGGTATAATATACACATGGTTTGATATAAGCTATATTCCTTGCATAAGCAAGGGTGCTCCGATTAAAAATAATAGAGATCAAACCATATTCTTCTTATCCCTGCGTAAGCAGGGGGAATTGTTTATGGTGCTGTGTGGCAAAAAATAGCTGATAGCACCATAAACATCCCTGTTGATCAGTTATTGAAAACTTTTTCTTTACTCTGTAAATGAACGGTGTTATAATAAAAAAGGAAGGAAGGTGGGAGAATGAAGCTTTTTTTGTCAAAGCCTTTGAAGTATATGATCGCAAAGTCAGACAGACGGGATCGTAACGGTTGGCTGCCGTTTTATATCCATGCGCTCGACACTGCGGCTATAATAAAGCGGCTGATAAAACATTATGGATTAGACAGATCATGGAAATTTATTTGTAACATGGATCGGGACGCATTTATCAAAACTGTGATATTGATAGCGCTTTTGCATGATATAGGCAAGCTGACACCGGCGTTTCAGCATTTGATCACGTTTTCGCTGCCATCTGATTTTAGATATGACGGTATACCGTATACGGATGATTTTGCGAATAGAAGCGCTTCGCATCACACTGTTGCCGGAGAATGTGTCCTTATCAAATTGGGGTTGTCAAAGGAATTGTCGTCAATAGTGGGTGCTCACCACGGAATGACGCCGGAAAACGGTGTGTGCAAAAAAAATATTGATGCATATCCCGATAATTATTTCGGAGAACCTCAAGATGAAGAGTTTTGGATGAGCATTTGGAAGGAATGGCTTGAATTCTCATTGAAGATGGCGGGTTTTGGCTCTGCAAAAGATGTGCCGGTGCCTGATAAAAAAACACAGGTCTTGATCTCCGGACTTCTGATAACTGCCGATTGGCTTGCGAGTGACAGCAGCAAATTTCCACTGCTTGACCTTGATGAACTGCCGTCTGATGAATATGATGAAGGACGTGCGGATAAGGCTTGGGGAGAGATAGGGCTTACGGAGCCATGGACATCGGATGTGTATATTGCAGATGATGATATTTTTGAGGAACGTTTCGGATTTTATCCGAATAAGGTACAAAAGTTTGTACTCGATGTCGTGAATATGGCGGAAAGACCTGGTATAATGATACTCGAAGCTCCGATGGGATGCGGTAAGACAGAGGCGGCTCTTATGGCGGCGGAAGTGTTTGCCGAAAAGAACGACAAGCACGGTGTGTTTTTCGGTTTGCCGACGCAAACCACCGCAAACGGTATATTTGAGCGTTTCAAAGAGTGGGCTGAAGGACAGTCTGAAGAATTTTATCACAGCCTGATCCTTGCTCATGCCAATGCGGGTTTTCAGCCTGCTTTTGAAAATATGCCGAAACGTATGCCTGACGTTGATGAAGATCCCGAAAGCGGGCTTATAGTGCATCCGTTTTTCATGGGCAGGAAGATGTCATGCATGTCTGATTTTGTTGTGGGAACTGTAGATAGAATGCTTATGGCCGCGTTAAAGCGCAGGCATACTATGCTCCTGCATTTTGGTCTGTCTCAGAAGGTGGTCATTATAGATGAGTGTCATGCTTATGACGCATATATGAACCGTTATCTTGAAAGATCTATCGAATGGCTCAGCGCATACGGTGTTCCCGTGATACTTTTGTCGGCAACTCTTCCGCCTTCGAGGCGAAGAGCTTTGGTATCGGCGTATACAGGTGAAAACCCTGAAAATATAACATTTGAAAATGAGACGGCATATCCTGCGGTGACATGGTCGGACGGCGGGAAAACATACAGCAGATCCATTGCGTATGATCATCCAAATAAAAATGTGATAGTCGATCAAATGAGTGAAGACAAGGCTGTTTTGGAAGCGGTTGCTGCCTCGGAGGCGGGAGCATGCGTCGGCATCATCTGCAACACTGTAAGGAAAGCACAGAAGGTATCAGAGATCATAGAGAAGCACAGGGGGACGGAAAAAATGATCCTGTACCATGCACAGTACATAATGCAGGACAGAGCGGAAAAAGAGGATCGGATACTTAAATCTGCGGGGAAAAAATCAGGCCCGGCTGACCGGAGAGGGCTTATCATAGTTGGCACGCAGGTGCTGGAACAGTCTCTCGATATAGATTTTGATCTGCTCATAACGGAGCTTTGCCCGATGGATCTGCTTTTGCAGAGGATAGGCAGGTTGTTCAGACATGACAAGCGGGAAAGACCGAATATTTGCAAACAGCCGAAGTGCATCGTTGTGCATTCGGAAGAGGATGGATTTGACAAGGGTTCAGATGCTGTTTACGGCAGATGGCTGCTAATGCAGACAGAAAAATATCTGCCTGATAAAATAGAAGTGCCGGATGACATATCACGGCTTGTAAGCAACGTGTATGAAAAATGCAGTACAGATACAGAAGCGGAAAAGAAGGCATATAGAGAGTATTGCAATAGTGTTGGAACAAAGAAAAGCCATGCCGGAGGGTATCTGCTCGGTTCAGCAAAAGGATCCAGAAGGGATCGAACGCTTGACGGATGGTTGGCTCAGGGAGTCAAGGATGCAAAGGCTGAAGCATCGGTCCGGGATGGCGATCCTTCGATAGAAGTGCTTTTGATGGTCTCCGACGGAGACGGCTATGCGAGTTTTTTGCCGTGGCGGTCGGATGGAGAGAAGATACCTATGTTTGAATGTCCGCCGGACGATGTGTGCAAAAAAATAGCTATGCAGAGGCTGAAGCTTCCCGGCGCGCTCTGTAATGAATATGTTATAGATGATACGATAGAAGAATTGGAAACCGGAGATAAGATGCTCAAGGCATGGCAGGACTCGCGCTGGCTGAGCGGTGAGCTTGTGCTGTTTATGGATAGGGGATTGACGGCGCGATTGAATGGATTTGTTTTGAAATATTCACTGGAAAAAGGTTTGTCGTATGAACGTTTAAAGGAGGGAGAAGATTGAAGGATACAGAATTTAACTTGATCGATGAAAGGTGGATACGAGTGATCGATAAAAAATGTGATATTGCGGAACTGTCATTGAATGAATTGTTTCGTGACGCGCATTTATATGCTGATCTTTGCGGAGAACTGCCGACTCAGGATATTGCTGTCATGAGGATATTGCTTGCAATACTGCATACGGTCATTGCAAGATATACTCCTGAGGGAGATCGCGTCGATACCGAGACGGCGGATGATGCGATAGACAGATGGAAGGATATATGGGACAATGGTTCTTTTCCGAGCGGAGTGATAGATAAATACCTTGATTCGGTCAAAGACAGGTTTTGGCTGTTCCATCCCGTGTATCCGTTTATGCAGGAACCGTTAGCGAAATATGGTACAAAATATACGGCATCAAAGCTCAACGGCGAGCTTTCGGAGAGCAATAATAAAGATCGCCTTTTTCGTATGTTTTCAGGGAAAGACAAAGATATACTGACAATGCCGCAGGCGGCACGCTGGCTGCTTTATGTAAATGCATTCGATGACACATCGGCAAAACCATCGTCTTTGTCACGCTCAAGGAAGATCAAGTATGATTCTCCCGGAGCCGGATGGCTGGGTAAACTTGGACTGATAACATTGCGGGGTAGAAATTTGTTTGAAACGCTGATGTTGAATCTTGTGATCCCCGCTGACAGAGAAGATGCAGAGGTGAATCGGCAGACTCCCTCTTGGGAGCGGGAGAGATATATCCCTGATGATGCAGAAGATGTTTGCATAGAACGTGTGGAGAGAGTAAGGATCGTGCAGCCGGATAATCTTGCAGAATTGTATACACTGCAGTCAAGACGGATATTGCTTGAACGCAATGAGGATGGAATAACAGGATGCAGTTTGCTCGGAGGAGAATTTTTTGAGCGTGAAAACGCGTTCATTGAACCTATGACTGTTTGGAGAGACAGCGGGAATAAAAAGAAGGATATATATACGCCAAGACGTCATGATCCGTCAAAACAGTTCTGGCGTGAGTTTGCGTCAGTGTATCCGGAAAGCGATACGACCCATAGGAGGCCCGGCGTAATATCGTGGTTTGCCCTGCTGATGGACTATGAGCTTATTCCCGATGGATACAGACTGGATACAAGGATATGTTCGGTGCAGTACGGTGACAAAGACTTTTTTGTAACAGATGTGTTTTCAGATTCTCTTTCCATGAGCGGAGAGCTTATCTCTGAAATGGCGCTTCCCTGGCAGGCGTGCGTAACTGAATCGATAATGATAACAGACCGTGTGGCAGATGTTTTAGGTAAGCTTGCAAGGGAAATATTCCTGGCGGGCGGCGGTGATACGGAATCGGCGTCGACAAGTGTTAGAAAAGCAAAAGCTGAATATTATTTTGACGCGGATGAAGAATTCAGAAAGTGGCTTGCGGGGATCGATCCGGGCGCGGATAGAGTGGTCGAAAAAAAAAGAGACTGGCAAGAAAAAGCGATGAAGCTTGCCGCAAATTTGGGAAGAAAGATGGTGAATGAGGCCGGAGCCGGTGCGATAATAGGGAGAGTTGTAAATATAAATGATAATGAGATAATGTTTTCCGCTGCGAAAGCAGAAAATAATTTTTACTATAGACTGGCACAGATAAAGGGAAGGGAGGTGCGATAACATGGGAAGACCATGGAATGAAATATATGGTTATGTGAAAAGCAGAGTAGAAATACTTGGAGCTGATCTTGACAGCAGCAGAACGAAGGCAGAGCTGGCCAATCTGAGGCGGGGAATAGGAAAAACGCCCGGTGAGGACCCGAAACTTTGGGGTAGCTTTTTGCTTGATCTCCCGAAAGAGCTTGAAAAAGATGCTGAACACAGGACCGAGCCTACTTTTGCGGAATGGGCAGCGTATACCGCGCTTGCATTGTATGCGCTTCACCAGCAGGGGAATGACGAGACTGTGAATTGTTCAGACGGCTCGGCGGCGCTTGGGAGAGCTATAAGAAAACTTGTGCATTCGAAAGATGATGAAGAACGCATTATGCGAAGATTTTCGGCGATGGCGACATCGGCTGGACCGGCTGAGCTTGCTCATCATCTGCGCTCTATAATACAGTTATTGAGAGCGGAAAAGGTGAAGCTTGATTATGCTGATCTGGCGCGAGATCTGTATCTGTATCAGCTGCCGGACGGAAAGAACAGCGTGCGTCTGAAATGGGGACGTGACTATTACAGAGAAGAAAAAACAAATAACGAGTTAAAAGAAGGAGAGGAATAAGATGAACAATTTTTATATCGATATTCATATAATTCAGACAGTGCCTCCGAGCTGTATCAACAGAGATGACACGGGCAGTCCGAAAACGGCAGTGTATGGAGGAAAAACGAGGGCGAGAGTCTCTTCACAGGCGTGGAAGCATGCGGTGAGGCTTATGTTCAGAGATATATTTGACCAAGAGCTTCTCGGTGACCGCACAAAGCGTGTGACAGAGATGGTGGTAAAGCATATCAAGGCTGTTGACTCGGCTATAGATGACGCTAAAGCTGAAAAGCTTGCGCTGGACGCATGCAAAGCGGCCGGTATTTCTATGGATAAGAAGAAGGAGCAGCAGTCCGATGTTCTTATGTTTATAAGCAATGCACAGGCGCGTGAGATAGCAAGGCTGGCGGTTGAGAAAAATAACGGAGCTGATGTGAGCGGCAATGATTTCAAGGCGGCTTTGAGGGCGCGCCCGTCTGTGGATATGGCGCTGTTCGGAAGGATGGTGGCGTCAGACCCGTCTCTCAATTATGATGCCGCGGCGCAGGTGGCGCACAGCATCTCAACACACACGGTGCATAATGAATATGATTATTTCACTGCTGTTGATGACCTTTCTCCGGAAGATAATGCGGGCGCCGGACATCTCGGAACGGTAGAGTATAATTCGGCGACACTTTACCGTTATGCAACAGTAAACGTAAATGAATTATGCAAAGATCTTGGCAATGATATTGCAGTAAAGACGGTTAAGGGATTTGTTGGATCGCTTGTCAGATCAATGCCCACGGGAAAGCAAAACACGTTTGCAAACAGGACTTATCCGGATTATGTGTATGTTACGGTCAGGAACGATCAGCCCGCAAACCTGTCAGGCGCTTTTGAAAAACCTGTAACGGCAAAAGACGAAGGTTATGTTAAAGGATCAATTGAGGCTCTTTCAAAATATTCCGGTGAGGTGTATAAAAATTATGCGTCAGCTCCCGCTGTATCATGGGATGTAGGCGCATCGTCAATAGGCGCCGCGGACGAGCATGTGACGTTCAAAGAATTATTAGACAAACTTGAAACGTATATGATGCAAAGACTCAGTGAAACCGAGGTGATGTAAAATGCCTACATTGCTGCTTAGGCTTGCAGGACCGCTGCAGTCATGGGGTGTCGGTTCGAAGTTTGAGATAAGGCTGACGGAAAATGAGCCTACAAAGAGCGGCGTGATAGGTATGATCGCAGCCGCGCTTGGAAGACGGCGTGATGAGCCGATCGATGATCTGGCGTCAATGAAGTTTGGCGTGAGGGTGGACAGACCGGGAGTACTGTTAAGAGATTTTCATACAGCGAAGCTTGTAAAGACAGCAAAAAAGACGGAGTCATATGTGACATACAGATATTATTTGTCGGATGCTGTGTTCCTTGCGGGACTTGAAAGTGATGACAGAGATCTTTTAGCTAAAATAGAATATGCTCTTAAAAATCCTGTTTTTCCGCTGTTTCTCGGAAGAAGATCGTGTCCTCCCACGCTGCCGATAGTTTGGGGGATGCGTGAATGTTCCATTCTTGACGCGTTAAAGGATGAAGCTCCGCTTGTGGAAGGGGCTGATAAAATGCGTGTAAGATATGATTCATCGTCAGGGAGCGCAATGAAGCGTGATATGCCGATCTCATTTGATGTACGGCACAGGAAATACGGCTATAGGTATGAGGCGGAGGATTGGGTATCGTTTGGATCATTGGATGAAGAGCATGACCCTATGGCAGAATTGTGAGGTGATAGAGATGTATTTGTCAAGAGTGATGTTGAATCTGAACAAGCGCGATACGATAAAGGCGCTCGCTTCATCGGCAATTTTTCACGGGGCTGTTGAATCGGCATTTGAAGGTGAGAAAAAGAGAAGACTTTGGAGAATTGACACGTTGCGTGGAAAACGGTATATACTGATCTTGAGTGAGGACGTTCCCAATCTTGACGGGTTTGCGGCGCAGTTCGGGTATGCGGGAGAATATGAGACAAAAAATTACGACTCCTTGCTTGAACGTATCGAAAACGGCAGCGTATGGAGATTCAGGCTTACCGCTAATCCTACGTATGCAAAGTCGGATGGGACCGGTGATAAACGCGGAAAGGTAAAGGCTCACAGGACAGAGGAGCATCAGCGTGAATGGCTGATCAGAAAGGCAGATCAAAATGGTTTTTCTGTAAGCAACAATGATTTTTCTGTGAATGGAGCCGAATTTCTTAGGTTCAGAAAAAGGGACAACGGTAATTCACGTATGGTAAACATGATATCCGTTACATATGACGGCGTGCTTCATGTTACGGACAAGGAAAGATTTAAAAGGGCGCTTTGCTGCGGAATAGGGCGCGAAAAAGCATACGGTATGGGTTTATTGACTGTCATGAGGGCTTCAAATGGCTGATAATTATGGTATGATAAAACCGGAGCTTGAGCTTTTGCCGCAGATAAAAGATAGGATGACATTTATTTATCTTGAACGCTGTAGGATAAGTCGGAATGACAGTGCTATAAAGGTCATAGACGATACCGGTATTGTGCATATTCCGGCGGCGTATATTACAGTTCTGCTTTTGGGACCGGGAACTGACATTTCACATAGGGCTATAGAGCTGATAGGCGACAGCGGTGTTAGTATAGTGTGGATAGGAGAGCATGGAGTACGATATTATGCGCATGGAAGAGCCCTTAATGCCCATACAAGACTGCTTGTGAAGCAGGCAGAGCTTGTCAGCAATACGCGGAAGCATCTTGCTGTTGTTCGCAAAATGTACATGATGAGATTTGGTGATTCTGAAGATATAAGCCGACTAAGCCTGCAGCAGCTAAGAGGAAGAGAAGGAAGCCGTATGCGCATGGAATACAGGAAGTATTCAAAAAAGTATGGTGTTCCGTGGAGTGGACGTAATTATGACCCGAATGATTTTCAAGCCGGTGATCCTGTAAATCAAGCATTATCGACAGGGAATGTGTGTCTTTATGGCTTGGCGCATGCCGTTATTTCTGCCTTGGGTTGCAGTGCCGGACTTGGATTTATACATGTGGGACATGAGTGGTCTTTTGCATACGATGTGGCGGATCTGTATAAAACCGAAACGACTATTCCGATAGCTTTTGAGATGGCGGCGGAGCTGCAGAAGGATGGCAAAAAACCGTCAAGTGAGTTTGCAGGGAAGGTGCGCAGACGCGTTAGAGATAAAATAGTAGATATTCATCTTTTAGAGAAAATGGTATCGGATATAAAATATCTTCTTTTGGATGAGGATGCGAATACTGAGAATGAATCTGTATATTTGTGGGACAATCTTAAAGGGGTCGTCGCAAACGGGATACAATATCGTGAGTACGGTAAAGAAAATGAGTCAGATGATGAGTTTGATTTTGCTGAGTATGACGATGATGCGGAGGATAGTGATGATAGTAATAACGATGAATAACTGTCCTCCAAAATTAAGAGGAGATCTGTCAAAATGGTTGTTCGAAATAAATACAGGAGTATTTGTAGGTCATGTAAATGCGCGTGTAAGGGAGAAGCTTTGGGATAGAATATGTGAAAATATAGACACCGGTCAGGCTGCTATGGTGTACAGTGCAAAAAATGAACAGCACATGGAATTTCGCATACACAATTCGTCATGGGAGCCGACCGATTTTGACGGGCTTACTTTGATAAAGCGACCGCTTCCCGTTGTGAAGCGCAAGCCACAGAAAAAAGAGGAGGAGCTTGAACCCGGATTCAGCAAAGTGGCAAAAAGACAGATGGGGCGAAGGAGGAGAATGCGAAGTGAAGGAGAGAGCAAAAAATATGCATTTCTCGATATAGAGACGACGGGACTGGATAAAGAATCCGATGAAATAATTGAGATCGGTGTGATCTGTACAGATGAAAAGACGATCACGGAACGTTGGAGCGCTGTCGTGATACCGCAAAGGAATATACCCGATTCCATAATAAAGCTTACAGGCATAGATGACAAAATGATTGAGCATGAAGGAATAACGCTTGATGAAGCGTTGAGAACATTAAACGATAAGATATGTGACAGAGTTACGGTTATTTACAATGCTCCTTTTGATATGGCTTTTCTGCGTCGGGCAGAGGCTGTAACAGGGCGCAGTATTCATTTTAAAAAGGTGATCGATGCGCTGTCTGTGGCAAGAAAACGAGTGGATACTGTGCCTGATTACAAACTGGAAACCGTAGCAGAGTATCTGGATGTCAGTGCGAAGGGACATCATAGAGCGTTGGATGATTGCGAAATTTTATGCAGGGCGTATTTCAAACTGAATGAATTTTGATGAGTGGATCAAAACAGTTGGCGTAGCTAAGGGATCTTTTAGTCTTTTCCCCGCGCATGCGGGGGTGATCCTATGCTGATGTCTACAACATCCGAAACGGATGGCTTTTCCCCGCGCATGCGGGGGTGATCCTTTTTCCGATCTGTGCAAATTGCACAAAATTGCCTTTTCCCCGCGCATGCGGGGGTGATCCGGCACAAAGCAAGTAAAGAAGTATCAGGAAAAACTTTTCCCCGCGCATGCGGGGGTGATCCTATAACACAATAGTCGAGCTGATAGCGGATATCCTTTTCCCCGCGCATGCGGGGGTGATCCCCCTAACGCCTGTCGAATGGCGTTGGCTGTCGCCTTTTCCCCGCGCATGCGGGGGTGATCCTTTTCTGCCGCTAATGCGAGTTACCGTGTGCTAACTTTTCCCCGCGCATGCGGGGGTGATCCGTGGGGCTGCCACTGATCTTGCCGGACTGGGCACTTTTCCCCGCGCATGCGGGGGTGATCCTTTTTTTAAAAAAGTTTTTTGAGATAATCACAGACTTTTCCCCGCGCATGCGGGGGTGATCCTCAGCGAATAAGTGCTTTGCTCCGACAGTTAGGCTTTTCCCCGCGCATGCGGGGGTGATCCTAGCAGCAACAAGCGCTGTTATACCGGTAGCAACTTTTCCCCGCGCATGCGGGGGTGATCCCGCCACAACGCGCAAGCAGGGTTTTGTCATACTCTTTTCCCCGCGCATGCGGGGGTGATCCTAGCCGCTAGTAATAAGAAACAAGGGCGGAAGCCTTTTCCCCGCGCATGCGGGGGTGATCCCCTATCTGTGGTATAATAATAGTGAAGTTAAGGCTTTTCCCCGCGCATGCGGGGGTGATCCTACGATGGTATCCGCTGGACGGATATCATCGGACTTTTCCCCGCGCATGCGGGGGTGATCCTAAAAAATTTTAGGAGGTATAAAAAGATGACTGCTTTTCCCCGCGCATGCGGGGGTGATCCTAAGTTCGTCGAGGGTGCTCGGCTCTTCGATTTCTTTTCCCCGCGCATGCGGGGGTGATCCCGGAGTGGGCGAGACTTGCGGTACAGTGGGCAGCTTTTCCCCGCGCATGCGGGGGTGATCCTGTATGTATGGAAAATGGGACAAGGTTTGAGTGCTTTTCCCCGCGCATGCGGGGGTGATCCGACAACGGATGGAGCGGCATCGGCTACCATTACCTTTTCCCCGCGCATGCGGGGGTGATCCGTGTGCTATTATATAAGTGTCTTAAAGATAGACCTTTTCCCCGCGCATGCGGGGGTGATCCTAAAACAAGCGTTGGGTTTAGAATAAGTGAGGGCTTTTCCCCGCGCATGCGGGGGTGATCCTCAGCTGTTCACCAACAGCGGAACATACTTTAACTTTTCCCCGCGCATGCGGGGGTGATCCCATCTCACTAATGAAATAGTTTTCATTGGTATGCTTTTCCCCGCGCATGCGGGGGTGATCCTTGTAGTTCTTACACCACGATTCGGATAACAAACTTTTCCCCGCGCATGCGGGGGTGATCCTATGATAATAACTGCTTAGCGCGTGTAGTATTTCTTTTCCCCGCGCATGCGGGGGTGATCCCAGGATATCCCCGGAAGGACTTATCCAACTTGCCTTTTCCCCGCGCATGCGGGGGTGATCCTGGGATGGGAACAAATCGAAGAAAAACCAGCCACTTTTCCCCGCGCATGCGGGGGTGATCCTAACGAGAACAAATCTCGGTGACGGTGAATGTGCTTTTCCCCGCGCATGCGGGGGTGATCCTGTCATAGTTACCTTCGGCGCATATGCCGATCGCTTTTCCCCGCGCATGCGGGGGTGATCCCGAAACCGAAAGAACCCGACCGCTTCAAGATCGCTTTTCCCCGCGCATGCGGGGGTGATCCCTCGTGGGGCGGTAAGCTACAACCGCCCATATACTTTTCCCCGCGCATGCGGGGGTGATCCTGTGTCAGCTATCATGGACACGATGCCGTTAAACTTTTCCCCGCGCATGCGGGGGTGATCCTATGGGGCGAGAATGCTTATCATCAAGAATAAACTTTTCCCCGCGCATGCGGGGGTGATCCCCGCACTTGAAGACCATTATAATCGATGTAAAGCTTTTCCCCGCGCATGCGGGGGTGATCCTGAAGTCCTTGCTTGATGAGGGTATGACAGACGCTTTTCCCCGCGCATGCGGGGGTGATCCTCAGGCTCTTTCTCATGCTTATGCAAGAAGTTCCTTTTCCCCGCGCATGAAGGGGTAAGCGAAAGCGGTGCTTATGTTACTTAGGAATAATGCTGAGGTAAGATGGGCACAGCTTACATATATTCTGCATGATTCTGTTTTGAATTATATAATTATCATATCCAGCCGTCAATTATCCCGGACGTGAATTCTAAACAAAACATAAGAAATTCAAAATTTACAGCCAAAGAGCTGCGATGATATAATAATATCAGATATATTGCTTTGCAGAAGCTATGTCCGTAATAAGGCAAAGGGCTTTTCTGCGGATAAAATAAGGTCATGAAAGGGGAATAAATATGCTTAAGCAGAGGATCATGTCATTTCTGTGCGCGGCTGCGGTGACCGCTGCGGCGATCCCGGCGGGAGTAACGGTATTTGCCGAGGATGAGGTGATCCCGCTTGATGACAAGGAGCAATCCGGCTCGGCGGGATGGAACAACCAGAATGGTTATGAAAATGCATTTGATGGAGATATAGGCACGTATTTTGATGGATTGCAGAACGGATACTGCAGTGTTGATCTCGGCGCTTTGTATGAGATCTCAAGGCTGAGATTCTATCCCAGACAGGGGCGATCATCAAACAAGCCGAGTGAATATGTGGAGCGCATGGCGGGCGGCGTATTCAGCGGCTCGGCGGACGGCAGCAGCTGGACAACTCTTTATACTGTGCCGGATACGATATATGAGGGCGAAAATGTGCCTGAGACCGTGAAATGGTATGAAGCGGATGTCAGCGGCAAATATCGGTATATAAAGTATGAAAACGCAAGGCATGAAGCGAATATAGCGGAGATGGAGATATACGGGACCTTTTCCGCGGAGGGCGGAGATACGCCGCAGGCTTCGGCATCGCCGGAGCCTACTGGAGAGCCTGAATACAGCGGCTTTGAGCTGATAGACCGCACAGGCTGGAGTGTTGAAACAAATTCGCAGCAGGCAACATCGGGAAATAACAGTGTCGGTATGGTCATTGACGGCAACCCGTCTACGATATGGCATTCGAGCTGGTCAAATTCGGAAGATTATGACCCGGAAATGAATCCGGTATATCTAACGGTAAACATGGGATCGAAACAATCCGTTTCGGGACTGAGATACACACCGCGTGTGAAGGATACCACGGCGGGCAGCATAAACGGCGTGATAACCGCGTATGAGGTATATGTGTCGGACGATAATTCAGATTGGGAAAAGGTCGGCGAGGGCAACATGGGATATACCGCCGACGGTGAGCAGACGGCAAAGGACATAATATTCGCTCCGACTGAGGCACAGTACATAAGGCTTGTGGTAAAGGATAATCTCAATAACACACCGAGCTATGTCGGCAGCTGCGCCGAGATAGAGGCGTTGAGATACACCGGTGAGGCGGAGGAACATCCTATAATTGCCGCAAGGGCGGAGCTTTCAGAGACTGTGGAAGCAATAGCCGGACTGGAGACAGACCATGCAATAAAGGCAAAGCTTTCCGAAAAGGCTGAAGAGCTTATGGTTACCGGGACAGTTGACGGTATAGAAAACTTCATTTCAGCTACCGGCTTCGTGACCGATGCATTGCGATGGATGGACAGAGGGATAGATGATGTGTATATCGAAAGGGTCATGACAATTCTTTCGGATGAAGACATGTCATCCTCCGCAGTCACGTCAGCAAATACCGAACTTTCGGGTTTCTACCGCACCGGAGCCGAGGCAGAAGCTATATGGGCGGATAAGTGGCAGGATGAATTCTGCATGCCGGAGGAAGATCTTGAAAAGCCGCTCTATGAGCGTATAGAAAGCGCGGTCACACGCGCAAAGGCAAGGATAGATTCCAACGATGGGAATGATTATATAATGCTCAAGGAGCTCGTTTCATATCTGAGCCGCAAAAACGGCTATGAGGGATATGGGAACGAATTCGGACGAAACGCGGACGAGTGCGAGGCGATCGTGAATAATATAAATTTCACACTTTCAAATCTTGAAAAGATGGACAGGGGAGAGCTGGATACGGAGCTTACGATGTTCCGTTCCGGTGATATGTGGCTCGACACTCTCGGCTCCAAGATCTCCGCTCACGGTGGACAGATAATAAAGCAGGGAGATACATATTATTGGTACGGTGAGGATAACAAGATAGCGTACGCGCTTACTACGGGAGTTTCCTGCTATTCGTCAAAGGATCTTAAGAACTGGAAGTATGAGGGGCTGGCATTCAAGGCATATGATGACGGAACAGAAGAAGGACTTTTTACACAGGAGTTTATGACGGATAGCCTTCTCGGGACGCAGGGCAGGATAGAGCGCCCCAAGGTCATATACAATGAAAACACTGGTAAGTATGTAATGTGGATGCATCTCGAAAAGGACGGCGGATACGGTCTTTCGCTTGCGGGCGTCGCAATATCGGACAGCCCGACGGGACCATTTAAATGGCTCTGGTACGGCATACCGGTATACGATAATTATGTTGTGAACAGGACAAAGAACAGGACGGATATACTCACATTCAGAGATATGAACCTGTTTGTGGATGATGACGGAAAAGCCTATGTATTTTATTCATCGGAGAGCAATCAGGTAATGTATGCCGTTCAGCTCAATGATGAATACACATGGATAAATGATGAGGGTCTTGAGATCGCGGGAACGACCGAGGATGATATAAGAGAAGGCGCGGTAATAGTGCCGGACATGAGAGTTACGACTAACGGCGTTGCTGACAATACATACGGAAAGACCTCTTTCACGCGTTATCAGCTCGCGTCTGGCGGCGGAATGGCGCTTGAGAGAACAACGAACGATGACGGAGAGACGATCTATGTGAGCCAGAGAAAGGACGACAGATTATTCATCCCCGAATATCCCGAAACCGGGCGCTGGGCAAGAGTAGGTCAGAATGCGGCAGAGGAAAATAAGGTCGAGGGAAAGACAGAAACGACCGTAAACAACAGCTGCAACAATCAGCGAGAGGCTCCGGCGCCGATAAAGATAGACGGCAAATATTATATGGTGACGTCCGCACTGAGCGGATGGAGGGCGAATCCGTCGCTCACGCAGGTGACAGATAATATTTTGGGAACATGGACTCCTACAGGAAACCCCATGACGGGAGCGGGCCCCGATAACAACGGACAGTGGTCACAGGATGCGACTACCGCTACATCATTCAATTCGCAGAGCACATGTATAATAGAGCTTCCGAACGGGGAATACATGTATATGGGTGACAGATGGAAGAACGGCGTTTACGAGACGAACAACAGCCTTGGAACGTTCCCAGATGTGGATGTAAAGGCGTCTACGTACGTATGGCTGCCGATAACATTCGAGACGGACAATACATATGGCGAAAACACGCTCAAGGTGCGCTGGTCGGACGCATGGTCGTATGATGAGGAGCAGATCTATAACGACAATGCCGTGCCGGGGACAATAAATATCCCCGTAGAATCTCAGGAGGAGCCTGTAATATGGTACAGCTTTGACGGGATCAAGGATGGAGTGATACCCGACAGGAGCGGCAACGGCAACAGCGCCGCGCTGCGCGGAGGCGGACGCTACAGCGGAAATGAAAAGATAGGTCTTACTCTTTCGCTCGACACAGAGGGACATATAGTTCTTCCCGACAATATAACGTCGAATATTGAGGACTTCACTGTTTCGATGTGGATAAATGTAACCGAGAGGGGAACAGGTATACATAACAAGAAGCTTTTCGATCTCGGCGGAAAAATATCGTATATCCCGCAGGGAAATAACCAATACGGATATTTCATGTATACAAAGTTTGGTGAAGCCGACATCGTTTCGGAAAAGACGCAGCTTGCAGTGGACACATCGGCACCAAACAGGTGGACGCAGCTCACCATTGTGAAGAGCGGTGACACGCTTTCGATGTATGTAAACGGTATACTTGACACGCAGGATGTAATATCGGAAACAACGCAGTCGCTTGGAGTTCTTAACGGCAACACCATAGGTGCAGGCATGGCGCTCAATATTGACGAATTCAAGTTTTATAACAGGGCGTTGTCACCGGCGGAGACGCTTGTAAGAAGCGCGGAAGGACTTGAAGACGGCGAGGCGGCGGAGATGATCGCTGACGGTATCGTGCTCGGTGATACGGAGGATATAACGGAAGATCTGGCGCTTCCGGTATATGAAGGTATCATAACATGGTCAAGCTCTGACGAGGATGTGGTTGCCGCTGACGGAACGGTAACGCGTCCGGCGTCGGGAACGGCATCGGCAGTGCTTACGGCAAGGATAACGGTCGGCGGCGAAACGGTGACGAGGGAGTTCAATGTGACCGTGGCAGGGACAGGAGACACACCGATTGAAACTCCTGAAGCGCCTACATCCGCACCGAGCGAAACGCCGGAAGTGCCCACGGACGATCCGAGTGAAACACCTGAGGCTCCCACGGATGAACCCGGAGAGACACCGGGGATACCGACGGATGAACCGAGCGAAACTCCCGGAGCGCCCACAGACGAACCGGGTGAAACACCGGATGTACCTACGGACAAACCGGATTCTGTAACAATGGAGATCATGCGAACGGACGGCAAGGCGGTTTGCGTATACAGCGTTTCATCTGACGAAACAAGAGAGCTTACGGCATATCTTGCGGCATATAATGCTCAGGGAATACTGGTGTCGCTGAAAGCGGTGCAGCTCACGTCTGACGGTGCGGAGCTTTCAATAGATATTCAGGAAGATGAGGAATACAGCTTCAAGGCATTCGTATGGGATGGAGAGCAAACGCCTGCGGCGGATATTAAAGAGGCATAAAAGCAAAAGGATGCGGAATTGCTGCCGCATCCTTTTACTTTTTGTGTGCAATACCCGAATTTCAGCTGAACTTTAAAAAATATAAAAAATTAAAAAAACACTTGACAAATCTGTTCGACAAGTGTACAATATAAATATAGTTCGACAAATGTTAAATGTGAGGTGGATGTGGAATGAAGCGTATACCGGACAGTGAGCTGGAGCTCATGATGATAATATGGGATGCGGGGAAGGCTGTGACGTCGGATCATATAATGCAGAGGATCGACCGTGACTGGACAAAAACAACGGTCTTGAATCTTCTGTCACGGCTCTGCTCCCGCGGGTTTCTTGAATGCAGAAAGGAGGGGAGGCATAATATCTATACAGCGCTCGTCGATAGGGATGAGTATCTGAAGGAGGAGAGCAGGAGCTTTCTTAGGCGTATGTATCACAATTCGCTTACAAAGCTTGTCGCGTCGCTCTATGACGGAGACAGTGTCTCAAAGGAGGATCTGGCTGAGCTGAAATCGTTTATAGAGGAGGCGGAAAATGATTGATATGCTTTTTGTGTCGCTTGAAGTGTCTTTGGCAGTGCTTGCGGTGCTGGCGGTCTCGCCGCTGCTTATGCGCCGTTACAGCCGGAAGTGGAGGTATTGGGTGTGGCTGCTTTTTGCCGTCAGACTTATGATCCCGTACAGGCTTGAGCTGCCTGCAGCGCCTGTGAGCGTGAGTGTACCGGAGATCATAACGGTGACAACCGTGACCGAGGAGGGGGCGGAGCCGATCCCGGAGACCGCGGCAGAGCCGGGACCTCGGGATAAAACCGGGACGGTGCGGACTGCGGATGAGACGCGCCGGGCGATCGATGTGCGCAGTGCGGGCATTTTCGTATGGGCGGCGGGAGCGGCGGCGTTTTTCGGTGTTCATACGGCGGCTTATATGGTGTTCAGAAGGCGCGTGAAGCCGTATCTTGTTCATGAATCCGAGCACGTTTACAGATGCGCGAGGATAGAGAGTCCGGTGCTTGTG
The DNA here is from genome assembly GCA_018714695.1 of Candidatus Ornithomonoglobus merdipullorum. Lineage (GTDB taxonomy): Bacteria > Bacillota > Clostridia > UBA1381 > UBA1381 > Ornithomonoglobus > Ornithomonoglobus merdipullorum. The sequence continues at coordinate 27,825 of DVNB01000023.1, forward strand.
GGCTTTATAAAGCCTATGATCATTCTGCCCGAGGCGGATTACAGCGATGAAGAACGTGAGATCATAGTTAAGCATGAGCTGACACATTGGCAGCGCCGTGATATGTGGTATAAGCTTGTCCTGCTTATCGCAAATTCGGTACACTGGTTCAATCCGATAGTGTATGTAATGGTGCGCCGCGCAAACGCAGATCTGGAATATACCTGTGATGATGCGGTCGTGCGCGGCAGTGATGCTGAATACAGAAAGCTGTATTCGATGGTGATACTTAAAACAATGGGATCCGTTAAGAGGAGGAATAGGTAATGAACGAATATATCAAGCCGCCGAGGCTCTCGACCTCTTTTTCAAGGAGCGGCAAAAAGGCAAAAAAGAGATTTTCTAATATTCTTGATCAGAAGGTAAAAAGGAAAGGGTATGCGCCGATAGCCGCTGCGGCGGTCTGCTCGGTGATGCTCGGCGGCTGCTTTGCCGCGGCATCTGTGCCGGACGAGCCTGTGAGCATGCTCGTTTTGGGCAGGGACGCGTCCGATGTTCGAAACGATGTCATAATGCTATGTACGCTTGATGAAGGTATCAGCATAACACAGCTGCCGAGGGACACATATGCGGGGGATGATAAGCTCGGGAATATGGGTATGCAGCAGCTTACCGAAGCGGTATCGGAGCTCACGGGAGTCTATACAGACAACTATGTCAGTGTGGATTTTGAGGGACTAAGGAATATTATAGACGCTGCGGGCGGTGTCGATTTTAGTGTCCCTGTAGATATGGATTATGACGATCCGTATCAGGGACTGTCGATAGAGCTTGATGCCGGTATGCAGCATCTTGACGGCGCCGGTGCGGAGATGGTCATGCGCTATCGAAAGGGTAATATTGACGATACGACCGGTGCGTATTACAGTTACGACCGCGGTGATCTTGACAGACTTGAAGTACAACGCAGCTTGTATCACGCGCTTGCCGATAAGCTGATAAGCGGCGGCGTGAGCGCGGAGCTTGCCGCGGCTGTGACGGATAATATTGAAACTAATCTATCCACGTCGGATGCGGCAGCTCTCATAAAGCGGGCTGCCGGATTGGATCGTGATGCGATAAGTATAGAGCTCCTTGACGGGACGATGCAGTATGACGATATGATGGGTACGGTATATGTCCCCGAATGATAAAAGGGGGTGTAGCAAAATGCATAATTATCACTTTTTATGCATTTTGCCAACCCCTCCACCGCCGTCCGGCGGTTCCCCTCCCCTTTCAGGGGAGGCTTTTTTGTCGCTATTGATTAGAAATGCATATTTATTAGTTTTGATACAGCACATTTCGAGTGGGATTGTGAATTTCATAGGCATGTATGACGGCTCAGGCGCCGCGCATGATATCGAGAAACCGCTCGTTTGCCCTTGGCCAATCAATAACATTGAACCAATCCTCAATATATGCGGCGCGCTCGTTACAGTGCTTGAGATAATACGCGTGCTCCCATACATCTATATTGATTATCGGTGAAAGTCCCTTTATAAGCGGCGTATCCTGGTTTGCGGTGGTCGTTATCCGCAGTCTGCCGCGGTCGGACACGAGCCATGCATAGCCGGAGCCGAAAACGGAGAGCGCCGCGGACTTGAACTGTTCCTTGAATTTATCAAAACAGGAAAACTGCTTTTCTATCGCGTGCGAGAGAGCACATTCGGGAGTGTCCCCGCAGGGCGGCGCTATGCCTTCAAAGAAGAAACGATGGTTGTAAACGCCGCCGGCATTGTTGCGCACGGGTATGCGCAGACGCGCGGGGAGCTGCGGCCATACGTGCAGAAGGGTCTTCAGAGAGAGATTTTTCAGGGCGGGATTTTGCTCGATCAGCTTGTTAAGATTGTCAATGTATGTCTGCAAGTGCCTGTCGTGATGCAGGTGCATGGTCTTTTCATCTATAAACGGTTCAAGCGCGTCATATTCATACGGCAGCGGACCGTTTACGAACGGATATGTATTATTCATAATCATCCTCCTTTTGGGGCAACGGACAATTGCAAAGTGCGTGTTTCACAATTATCTGAGGCCGACTCATGATACTGTTATTGTATGAAACAGACGCAAAAAGCGTTACAGCGCACTTTTTGAGGGAAACATCACCCGGAGGGATAAAAGCGCTGTCCGCAGGAGAGAATAAGCATGCGGCTCATGCCGATATTTTACGGGGAGGCGGCTGTATGTGCACGGCAATAGCTTATAAGACAAAGGACAGATATTTCGGAAGGAATCTTGATGTAGACAGGGGTTACGGTGAAACCGTGACTGTAATGCCGCGTGGCTTTGAGCTGCGGTTCAGACGTGAGGGGATAATGAAGTCTCATTATGCCCTGATCGGTGCGGCTTATGTGGCTGACGGGTATCCGCTCTATTATGATGCTGTAAACGAAAAGGGACTTTGCATGGCGGGACTGAGTTTCCCGGGGAATGCGTATTACTTTGGGTGTGCAGAAGGCGCGCATAATGTGTCACCGTTTGAGCTTATCCCTTGGGTGCTCTGTCGCTGTGCGAATGTTCGTGAGGCAAGGGAGCTGCTGCGGGATACAAACATTGCCGAGATAAATTTTTCGGACGAGCTGCCGCTGCATCCTCTGCACTGGATAATATCGGGACATGACGGCACAATAGCGGTCGAGAGCGTGAGGGACGGACTTATGATATATGATGATCCCGTTGAGGTGCTCACAAACAATCCGGAGTTCGGGTTCCATATGCGGAATCTGAGCAATTATATGAATCTTACCTCTGCCAGACCGGTGAATCGTTTTTCGGGCGCCCTGGAGCTTGAGGCATACAGCGCCGGCATGGGCGCGGTTGGACTTCCCGGTGATCTTTCGTCCGCGTCAAGATTTGTGCGGGCGGCATTTGTGAAGTGGAATTCTGTGGCGGGCACATCCGAGGAGGAGAGCGTGAGTCAGTTTTTTCATATACTGAGTTCCGTCGAGCAGCAGAGGGGATGCTCACGCACCGAAGGCGGATGGGAGACCACGCTTTACAGCTCGTGCTGCAATGCGGACAGGGGAATATATTATTACAGGACATACCGCAGCAGCACAGTATTCGGGATAGATATGAACAGGGAAGACCTCGACGGTCAAAGGCTTGTGTCGTATCCGATGTATGAGGACAACGGGATCGCTATGAAGAATTGAATTTTGAGTATAAAAACAATGCGTCCCGAGGGATCGGGGCGCATTGTTCTTATACACATTTTTTCAGCTTCTGTCTTATGTTTATGCTGCAGGTGCTCTTGTCGGCGTATTCGTCCATGATGATCTCGCCGATCCCGTCCGCGGTTATGCTGCCGCTTATCGGATCCTTTACGCTTGTTACGGAGCCGTTTATTTCGGCTTTAACGTCGCTTCTCTCAAATGAGAGATCGCAGTCGATCATCTCGCAGTCCTCAAGCACAAGGTCTTTTGCATAGCAGAGCGGCTGAGTGCCGATTATTTTGCAGCGCACAAAGCGGAGGTTTTCCGAATACCAGCCGAGGTATTCACCTTTTACCACGCTGTCATATACCGTTATGTTCTTTCCGTGCCAGAACGCGTCCTTTGTGTCAAGGTACGAGTTATGTATCTCCACGTTCTCGGTGTACTGGAACGAGTATTTTCCCTGCATCCTGAGTTTGTAGAATCTCATATCAGAGCTGTGCAGGAACGGATATTCCGAAACGAGCTCGCTGTCGCTTATCCTAAGTCCGCGGCAGAACCAGCCGAACTCGGTCGAGTTTATTTTCGACCCGCTTATCACTGTATTGTCACACTCGCGTACTGCCTTTATTCCGCCGAGCACGGAGTTTTTTATCGTCACATCCCTGTCGTACCAGAGAGCCGCGCGGCAGGTATCTGTCATGGTGCAGTCCTCTATAAACGCTTTGGTGGTATGCCAGAGCGGGTAACGAAGTAGGAAATCGCATCCGCGTACCGCAAGGTCTCCAGTCTCCTTGAGCGCCGACTCGCCGTCGGCGGGGCCGTCAAAGCGGCAGTTTTCTATGATCGCGCCGTGAACGCCGTAAAGCGCGCGTTCCTCGTCATATACTTTATTCTTGTATTCTGTCATAAAAAGTCATCCCTCTCGTAACATATACTTAATTTCATGATTTATTATAGCACAAAGCAGCCGGAATGTCCAATACTTATATCACATAAATATATATGCCTTTTGTGAATGAAAGTAGGGCACATTGCTTTTGCGCGGTATTGACATAGGCGTGCAAATGTGATAGATTATATTCAGATATTTATTTGAAAGGACGGTGTATATATGGAGCTGCTTGACGGTCTCAATGCCGAGCAGCGCGAGGCGGTGACGACCACAGAGGGGTATGTGCGCGTTATCGCCGGTGCCGGCTCGGGAAAGACGCGCGCTCTTTCGCACAGGTTCGCCTATCTTGTGAACGAGATAGGCATAATGCCGGGGAATATCCTATGCGTTACGTTTACGAACAAATCCGCCAACGAGATGCGGCAGCGGATACATAATCTCACCGGAGACAATGATACCGGGTATATAAACACATTTCACGGCTTTTGCGTATCCGTGCTGCAGGAGGACATAAACGCCGTGAATTATCCCAAGAGCTTTCTCGTGCTCGACAATTCCGACATAAACTCTATGCTCGATATAATCTATGAGGAGCGCGGGTTGACAGCGCGCGATATGACATACGGGAACGCGCGGGATATGATCGAGATAAGGAAGCTGTTCAAGGATCCCGATTACTATATAGATATGATAGATATGTCGGTAGAGACATTACGGGAAAAATACGAGAATGCCGCATCCGTTGCGGACATCATCTTCTACGGCTATCTCTATCGTGAAAAGAAATGCTTCGGGCTCGACTATAATGATCTGATAAAATTCACGCTGTATATTTTCTCGAGGAACGGGGAAGTGAAGCTCAAATGGCAGAAACGTCTCGAATATATAATGATAGACGAGTTTCAGGATATAGACATGCTGCAGTATGAGCTTATGAGCGTGCTCTGCGGGTATCATAAAAATCTGTTCATCGTAGGTGATCCGGATCAGACGATATACACATGGCGAGGAGCGAATGTCAAGTATCTGCTCGATTTTGACAAGGAGTTCCCCGGCGTGAAAACTATCATGATGATGAAAAATTACCGTTCCACACCGCAGGTGATCGCGGCGGCTAATTCGCTCATCGATAAAAACGGGATGCGGATAAAGAAGGAGCTTATCCCGACCTTGGGCGGCGGTATGCCTGTGTCGCTCTATCACGGCGCCGATGCGGAGGAAGAGGCAGAATGGATGGCAAAGGAGATAGAGAGGCTCCATGAGGACGGCACAGCATACCGCGAGATAGCGGTGCTTTACCGATCTCATTTTGTGACCCGCAGCATCGAGAATGTATTCGTGCGTGAAAAGCTGCCGTTTACGATATACAGCGGCACGGCGTTCTTTGAGCGAGCCGAGATAAAGACGACGCTCTCGTACCTTCGCATGATGCTGTATAAGGACGATCTCTCGTTTTTAAGGACTGTGAACACGCCGAAGCGAAACATCGGAAAGAGCAGGATCGCGTTCCTGCGCGATTATTCCGAAAAAAACGGATGCACGCTCTATGAGGCGCTCTGCCGCAATGCTGATGATGCAAGATTTAAGGGAACAAAAGCCGGAAGGTATGTATCTCTTATAGAGACGTTTTCGGCTGAATGTACGGCAAAGCCTGTGTCGGAGCTGATGACCGCTGTCCTTGCTGAGAGCGGCTATGAGGAGGCTCTGCGCACCGAGGGCGCGCAGGAGCGGCTCGATAATCTGGCGGAGCTCAAGCAGTCGGTGTATGAATACGAGGCGACCTGCGGCGAGGAGAGCACGCTTGACGGATATCTTGTGCAGACGGCGTTTTTCACGAGCGGCGATAATGATGATTTACGTGATCGTGTTAAGCTCATGACAGTGCACTCCGCAAAGGGGCTTGAGTTTCCGTATGTGTTCCTGTGCGCGATGAACGAGGGCATATTCCCCTCGCGCAAAACGCGGACGATACAGGCGATGGAAGAGGAGCGCCGTCTCGCGTTCGTGGCGGTGACGCGCGCGAAAAGGGGACTTTTCATTTCCGAAGCCGAGGGGCGCAACCATGACGGCTCGCCGCGCTATCCGTCGCGGTTCGTGCTCGATATAGACAAGACGCTTTTAAGGCACATAAACGAGCCGAGGGAAGGGCTGATCTCCTCGGCAGTAAGATATATTGAGCTGAGCAGCCGTTCGCTTAAAACGGGCGATAAGGCTCCCGTTTTTGCCGAGGGCAGCAGGGTCAGACATTCCGTTATGGGACTCGGAACGGTAATGGAGGTGGATGACGAAAAGTTTGCCTATCTTATAAAGTTTGACGATATAGAGACCCCGCGGTATATAACGTTCCGAGCGAAGCTTACCGAGGCATAGTTCTGTAAAGCTCCCGGTATTCGGTCGGCAGCATCTCAGCAGAGCTTTTGAATGCCTCTGTAAATTTGCTGCGGCTCTCGTAGCCGACCTTGAGCGCGATCGAGGCAATGCTCTCATCGGTCTCGCGCAGCATCCGCATCGCCTGTTTCATGCGGTACTGCTTCATGTATGAGGCGATGGGCAGACCGTACATAGCCTTGAAACCTGCTTTCAGGGTAGTGGTGTTCATAAGATACCGTTTTGCAAGCTCGTCTATGGTATAACGCTTGTCCATGTTTTCGGTAATGAAGGCATGGACATTTTTTATTGTCTCTGTTCTGCTCTGCTCGTTTTCACTGAGCGGCGCACCATCCGGCTGCTCAAGAGTTGTTTCTGTATCGGGCGTTATACATTCGACCTCCGCAAGCTTTTCTATCATGAGATGCAGAAGCTGCGCGCGCTCCGTGTCGGCTGCCTTGTAGTATACCTCTTTGCCTATACGTCTGTTTACTATAAGGCCGCTCGCCTTAAGACGGCTCAGATGATGTGAAACGGCGGGGCTTGTCATATCCACAATCGCGGATATGTTTATAACGCATTCCTCGCAGTGGCAGAGCAGCCAGAAAATGCGTACGCGGCTGCTGTCGCCGAGCTGCTTGAATATGTCGGCGATAGTCTGAAAATTTTCAGCGGGCGGCATCCGGTCAAGCTTTGATTCTATATCCTGACCGTGGCTGTGCGGCAGTTTTATATTTTCCATGTTGATACCTCCATAAAGCTGCGATGTTATCTGAATTATAACATATATTTCTGAGAATTGCAATGGTATCTATGCTGTGTACTGTTTTACATATATCTTTGATACAGCAATATATGATCATGCTATTGCATGAACGCATAATGGTTTTATGCAATATGACGAAAAAGCTATACTATTTTTGTAAAAATATAATCTTGACAAAACCAGAGGGGGGGGGGTATAATTATAAGGAACAAAGAGGC
>DVNB01000024.1 GCA_018714695.1 Candidatus Ornithomonoglobus merdipullorum
TCAATATCGTGACCGAAACGCTGTTTAAGAAATACAAGAGCGTTGACGATTTTGCGAACGCCGATTACGATGAGCTGTGTGAGGACATACGTTCTGCGGGCTTTTACAGGAATAAGGCGAAGAATATAATAGCGTGCTGCAAGCGCCTGCGTGATGAATACGGCGGAAAGGTGCCGGACACGATGGAGGAGCTTTTGACGCTCGCCGGGACCGGCAGAAAGACTGCGAATCTTATACTGGGCGATCTGTACGGAAAGCCCGCGATCGTTGTGGACACGCACTGCATAAGACTGACGAACCGCATGGGGCTGGTGACCGGCAAGGACCCGGTAAAGATAGAGGCGGAGCTGAAAAAGCTCATCCCGCCCGAAAAAGGCTCGGACTTCTGTCATAGGCTCGTCATGCACGGAAGGGCTGTATGCAGCGCAAGAAAAGCGGACTGCGGGCACTGCACGCTTAATGAGCTGTGCAGGAAAGTGGGCGCGGAGAAGTGATCCGGGACGAATATGCAGTTTTTTCGCAAGTCAGCAGTACAAGAGACGAGGCAGACGAGTTTTTCGGCGGAGATGCATTCGGCTTGGAATTGAAGGTAAAGATCATATATCAAAGTGGGAATGATAATATATTGGATCAGTATATAAAGTTTACAAAGATAAGTGACGAACAGGTAAAGCTGAAGGGCAGGAGCCGGGAAACGGCAGCGGAGATAATAGATATATGTGTTGAGAACAACATACTGAAAGAATTTCTGTTATCACGCAAAAAGGAGGTCATAGACATGTTGGACGTATTGTTTGATCAGGAATATGTGGTGGATGCCGCAATAGCGGAAGCGAAACGAGAAGGCGAGGCAAGAGGCAAGGCAGAAGGTGAGGCTAGGGGGATACTAAATCTGATGAAGAATCTCAAAATGACGGCAGAGCAGGCAATGGAGGCTCTTAGCATACCGAGCGAGGAATATGAGAAGTATAAAAAGCTGCTCGCAGGAGGCGCTGAGACTATCTAAGGACAGATGGATTCAAATGAACAGGGCGTTCGTTACGGCGAATGCCTTTTTCTCTGCCTTTTTATATCATGTAATGCTGAGGGGTATAAATCAGCAGGTGATATTTGAAGATCACGAAGATTATGTAAGATTTATTGATACTTTACGTTATGGAAAAGATGCAAAGAGATCATTATATCAAAGAGCTGAAGACAAATGGGTTATCGATCAGACAGATAAGCCGACTGACGGGAATAAGCAAAGGCGTTGTTGAAAGGCTGTGAATAAAGACGATAGATGATGCAAGGATTTGGGGACGGTTCGTGCGTCCGCAGTAAAGCGGAGCGGCGCAGGACTGTCCCTACGTCCGTCTCTGTTTAACTTAGACTGCGAATAGTAACGCTGCATAGACCTCGATCATTCATAACAACTGCCGGACGGATTGGCATCAGCAAAAGTGAGAGGATTGTGGGATAGCTGTATGAAGCAAGCAATAGGATGAGGCGAGACAAGAGAACCGGTCCCTGTGTCTTAATAAAAGTGCCCGCGGCGTGAATTTGCCGCGGGCAGTGGTGTGTGTGAATATCGTCTCATATTGAGTAAAAAATTCTATTCTACTGTGAACTGTATTATTGTCAAAGCTTTATTGATCTGATTATTTTGCGCAATCATTTCGGTAGCATCAATCACAGCATTTCCTAAGTTAGTAGTAGGAAGCGGTGTAACCGATGTAATTGGCACACCACCTTCTTGTCTTATATATTCTGCCTCAAACATGGAGATATTCATAATCGGTTTTTCGTATTTCATAATCATTCTACCTCCTCGCCTGAATCATCTGATTCACTTTGGGATGGATCAATATAAATACCACCAGTGGGGTCTGTATCTTCTGTAACACCCCGTAGCATTACCGAATCTATAGCACTCTTAGCTTGATCAACAACGATGGCTAAATATATGGAAGAATCGCCGGTCACAGTTGTGCTGCCTATAACTGTTTTCTGCTGTGCTGCTTCTTCATCCGCAGCGTTTAATGTAACGGTTATAGACGGCTTGAATGAGGTATTGCCATATCCATTAAGAGTTCCTTCCCACAATGTCGCAGCCGGACTTCCTTCATCATCGTATTCTTTTACCAATGCGGCTGATACTTCATTTGGAAGGGTAATTATTTCTCGGAATTTCACAGTCACTTCAACATCGGATGTAGGCATAGTGAAAGTATATGAATTATTTTCTTTGACTATCGATTCTGTTCGAGGTTCGCCGTTTGAATCAGTGTAGCTGTAGCTTACACTATCAACCTCATAGCCATCTACAGGTGTGGGATATACTGTTATTGTATTACCAGCGCTTGCGGTTGTGCGCGAAACATTGACAGAACCATATTGAGAAGAATCCGTATCATAAACTGTTATGTTATATGTAGCTCCAAAAGTAACATTTAACATATCACCATCCTTGAGGTTTTCAACTGATATTGCCCACATTGGAGCGTTTTCTGGGAATGACAGCGGTGTATCATTAATCGATATACTTTTTATTGTATTCTTATCTTCCGCTCTAACTGTAACTTCAAAACCAGAGCCTGTTGCTGCAGAATATGTATCGTTGTCGTTATATCTCTGTCCACCAATACTAACGTAACCGTTTCCGGTTATATTAATTTTGAGTTCAGCCGCGGAGTAAGCATATATACTAACGCTATTGCCATCCTCTGCTGGCACAATATTATCAATCACATACTCAATATCGTTGTATGTAAAAGAATTGCCTGGAGTGGAAACAGTTATCATTTGTAATGCATTCTCTGGATAAATAGGTGTATCAGAATTATTAAGATAAATCTTGTACATATTAAATGGTGAAGCTTGTTCGTCATATGTATACGCCCCCACTTCCGTAGCCAAACCCACAAAAGCGGTCATAGTCATAACCAGCGCGGTAAGCGCGCCGATAAATTTCTTAAAGATCATATTAAAATATCTCTCCCTTCTTCGGGAGCCCGGTCGGGGTCCCCCTTGGTATTTTGAGCCTGTTACCGTGGCTGCACGGTCTCTTTGGTGTCCGCTCCTTATGCAGGTGTTCGGGAACGGAGCCGGGACCCGCATCGCCCGGCAGCCTCCTGCCGCGGAGGCTTGTATAAATAAACGCCTGCGTGCCGGAAGCGGTCTTCCGCCATTGCGCCGGGCGGTTACTTATTATTTGATATAGCTGCAAGCTTGGAGTACAGCTACACCTATATTATACCTCAATATTCCTTTTATGTCAAGGGAATTTACACAATTTTTGGTTATTTTTGATTTTTTTTACTTGCTTGGAATGGTAGAAATAAAAAAGCGCCGCCCCCGCTGGGGCAGCGCCGTAAAAACGCTCCGCTTTATCCCGTTACTTTTATATCGTCAAGCGAGATCACGTTCAGCTTGTCTATCGTAAAGCTCTTTTCCATTACCTCCACGAGCGCTCCGAAGGTGTCAAGGCTGGTCATGAGCGTTATATCGCTCTCTATGGCTACGCGCCTTATCTTGAACCCGTCGGAGTTGACGTCGTTCGTCTTGGCGGGGATATCTATTATCATATCCGCCATTCCGCTCCTTATGATGTCCAGGATATTTGGCACTCCGTCGGAGATCTTCTTTGCGATCTGGCACTGTATGCCGTTAGCCTCGAGCAGTTTCGCGGTGCCTTCCGTCGCGATGAACTTGCAGCCGTAATCGCTGCAGCGCTTTGCGAGCGGCAGGAAGTCTTCCTTGTCGAAGTCGCGGATGGTCGCGAGTATCGTCGAACCCGGCTTCGGGATGGTCGTCTTTGCGGCAAGGAAGCCCTTGTACATCGCTTCCTCAAAATCCATGCCTATGCCGAGGACCTCTCCTGTCGAGCGCATCTCGGGCCCCAGCGTTACCTCTACCTTCGGCAGCTTCTCTGTCGAGAATATCGGTACCTTTACCGCAACGGTGTTCGTTATCGGCGCGATGCCTGATTTGTAGCCCATATCCGCGAGCTTCTCGCCCAGCATTATGCGCGTTGCGATGTCTATTACCGGCACGTTCGTTACCTTTGTTATATACGGTACGGTACGGCTCGAACGCGGATTTACCTCTATGATATACAGATCATCCTTGAATTCGATGAACTGTATGTTTATCATGCCTATTACCTTGAGCTCAAGCGCGATCCTGTACGTGACGTCCTCTATCTTCTTTATGATATGCTCCGGTATATGCTGCGGCGGATAGATCGATATCGAGTCACCGCTGTGTATTCCGGCTCTTTCAAGGTGCTCCATAACACCCGGTATCAGAACGTCCGTGCCGTCGCAGATCGCGTCTACCTCGATCTCGCGTCCGCCGAGATAGCGGTCTATGAGGACCGGGTTCTTTTTGTCTTTCTTGAATGCGTCTGTCAGATAGCGGACGAGATCTGTCTCGTTTCTTGTTATCTCCATACCCTGACCGCCGAGCACGTATGACGGACGGACGAGCAGCGGATATTCAAGCCGGTTTGCCTCGTCTATACCCTCCTGTACCGTCCATACAGCCTTACCCTGCGGACGCTTTATGCTGAGCTTTTCGAGCATATCGTCAAACTTCTCTCTGTCCTCAGCCTCGTCGATGTACTTGGGCTGAGTGCCGAGCACCGGAACGTGCATCTCGTCGAGGAAGTTTGCGAGCTTTATAGCCGTCTGGCCGCCGAACTGGAGTATTACGCCGTCGGGCTTTTCAAGGGTGATTATGTTGTATACATCCTCCTCGGTGAGCGGCTCAAAGTAGAGCTTGTCCGAGGTGTCGAAGTCGGTCGATACGGTCTCGGGGTTGTTGTTGATGATTATCGTCTCAACGCCGGCTTTTTCGAGTGACTGTATGCTGTGTACCGAGCAGTAGTCAAACTCGATGCCCTGACCGATCCTTATCGGACCGGAGCCTATAACTATTACCTTCTTCTTGTCCGAACGGAAGGATTCCGTTACCTCGTCGTAGGTCGAGTAGTAGTAGGGCGATACCGCCTCAAACTCGCCCGCGCAGGTGTCGACCATCTTGTACACCGGCGTTATACCGAATGCGATACGCTTGCTGTATACCTCGTTTGCGTGGCAGCCCATAAGCTCCGCCATGCCCTTGTCCGAGAAGCCCATCTTCTTGTAGCGGCGCATCGTGTCCGCGTCTATGGTGTCTATGGTGAAGCCCTTAAGCTCTTCCTCGGCATCGACGATGTTGCTTATCTTCTGAAGGAAGAACATATCTATGCCTGTGAGCTCGTTTATCTTCTCTATATGATACTTTCTTCTTATCAGCTCCGCGAGATCGAAAAGTCTCTCGTCGTCCGGAACGCAGACTCTCTGCCTGAGCTCCTTGATAGAGCGCTTTTTCGAGGATTCGCGCTCAAGCGTGTACTGCTTGATCTCAAGCGAACGTACACCCTTCAGAAGCGATGCCTCAAAGCTGTTTGCTATAGCCATTACCTCTCCGGTTGCCATCATCTTTGTGCCCAGACGCCGTCTTGCGCCGAAGAACTTGTCGAACGGCCACTTCGGGATCTTTGTTACAACGTAGTCGATCGTCGGCTCGAAGCATGCGTATGTTTTGCCCGTAACGGCATTCTTGATCTCGTCGAGGTTATAGCCGAGCGCGATCTTTGCGGCGATCTTTGCGATCGGGTAGCCCGTTGCCTTTGACGCGAGCGCCGAGGAACGGCTCACTCTCGGGTTGATCTCGATCACCGCGTATTCGAAGCTCTTGGGATTGAGCGCGAACTGGACGTTGCAGCCGCCCTTTATCTCGATCGAATTGATTATGTCTATAGCAGCTTTTCTGAGCATCTGGAATTCCTTGTCGGCAAGTGTAAGCGTCGGAGCCACGACTATCGAGTCACCCGTATGCACACCCACCGGGTCGAGGTTTTCCATCGGACATACCGTTATACAGTTGCCGGCTCCGTCGCGCATTACCTCGAACTCTATCTCCTTCCAGCCCGCTATGGATTTCTCAAGAAGCACCTGTCCGACGCGCGAGAGATGAAGTCCCTGCGCGAGTATCGTCTCAAGCTGCTCTTCATCCTCGGCTATGCCGCCGCCCGTTCCGCCGAGCGTGTATGCCGGACGAACGATCACCGGATAGCCGATCTTATCGGCGAATCGCTTTCCGTCCTCCATCGTGGTGACTATCTCCGAGGGAGCTATCGGCTGGTTTGTTCTTTCCATAAGGCGCTTGAACGAATCTCTGTCCTCGCCCTCCTTTATGGATTCTATAGACGTTCCGATGACTCTTACGTTGTATTTGTCAAATACGCCGTTATCATAGAGCTCGCAGGCGAGATTTAGTCCCGTCTGACCGCCCATTCCGGCTATGACCGAGTCGGGGCGCTCCCTTGCTATTATCTTTTCTATATATTCCGCGGTAAGCGGCTCGATATATGTGTCCGAAGCCATTCCTCTGTCCGTCATTATCGTTGCCGGGTTGGAGTTTACGAGAACGACCTCGATGCCCTCCTCCTCTATAGCGCGGCATGCCTGTGTGCCGGAGTAGTCAAATTCGGCAGCCTGTCCGATGACTATCGGACCCGAGCCTATTACAAGTACCTTTTTAATCGATTTATCTAAAGGCATTTTACTTTACCTCCTTTAAGAATCTGTCAAAGAGCCAGCCCGAATCGAGCGGACCGGGCGAAGCCTCCGGGTGGAACTGGACGCTCAGTATGGGCAACGTTTTGTGACGTATCCCCTCGCAGGTCTTATCATTTACGTTTGTGAACCATTCCTCCACATCGTCGGGATAATCCGTGAGTATATAGTTGTGGTTCTGGCTCGTTATATAGCATATACCTGTCTCAGCGTATTTTACCGGATGGTTTCCGCCGTGATGGCCGAACTTCAGCTTTGCCGTCTTGCAGCCGAGCGCGAGACCTATGATCTGGTGTCCCATGCAAATGCCGCATATCGGGTATTTGCCAATGAGCGCCTTTACGGTATCTACCGTTCCGGGAGCGTCAAGCGGGTCTCCGGGACCGTTTGAAAGGAACACCAGCTCCGGCTCTGCCGCCTCTATCGCCTCGGAGCTGACATCTGCGCGGAATACGGTTATCTTGCAGCCTCTCTTTGCGAGGTCGCGCAGTATGCCGTCCTTTGCGCCCATATCGATGAATGCCACATGCGGCTTTCCGCCGGGATTTATCACGTAGCTTTCGTCGGCTGTGGTCTGAAGGATGACCTTGCTGTTGTCAAGGGTATCCATAAGCGCCTTTGCTTCCTCGTCCGACGGCTCGCCCTGCATTATAACGGCTTTCATACATCCGTAGTCACGGATTATTCTCGTAAGAGCGCGGGTGTCTATCCCCTCAAGCCCTACAACGCCTTCTTCTGACAGGAAATCGTCTATGTTCATCTCGTTTCTGAAGTTTGACGGATGGTCACATTTTTCGCGCACTACAAACCCCTTCAAATTTGTGTGCTTTGCCTCGTTGTCATCGAGGTTTATCCCGTAATTGCCTATGAGCGGAAATGTCATTGTGACTATCTGCCCGGCGTAGGACGGATCCGTGAGTGTTTCCTGATATCCGGTCATATTCGTGGTGAAAACGATCTCGCCCGCTATGTCCTTTATGTCGCCGAACAATTCACCTGTGAAACGCTGACCGTTTTCCAGAATCAACTGTCCTTTCATATGTTTGTAACTCCTTTCATCCCTTGAGCGCTCACCGCGCCCATCCTGTATTCTTTCTGCGGCTCAAAAAAAAAGACAATGATAAAAATTCATTGCCAATAATTTTTAAAACGAAAACAAAGAGGAACTGTGTTCCGGTAAGAAACAGGTATCGCCGCGATTTGCTCAAAAAAACCGGTATGCATAGTTTTATCCGCTCCTCTCTTTATCTATTCTATTCTACCATCTGAAAGGCGATTTGTCAATATAAAAGTCGCTTTTTTCGAAATTTTTTTCGGGAATGAATGAGTGAATTTTTTATGAACACGCATCGGCAATGAACGACAAGGCTCCCCTAAAAGGGGAGCTGGCAGCGAAGCTGACTGAGGGGTTCTGTCTTTTTCACTATAGTTCATACCGCGAAACCCCTCCACCGCCGTTCGGCGGTCTCCTCCCCTTTCAGGGGAGGCTTACATAATTTAGCGATGCAGTTAATGGTTGGCACCTCATTCACACTTCGTTAACCCATTCAAAAACCGTGCATTTTTTTTACCTTTTTTATTTTCGGTATGGAAATCGTGGACGAAATGTAGTATAATAGAATTGCAGCCGCGTGTTTAGGGCGGTGAGAAATACAGGAGGGATTTGTTTATGGATGTTTTCGGAGCATTGAATTCGTTTTTTGAATATGCGTTCAGATATATACGGATCTTGAGGATAAGCGATTTTGTGGATATATTTATTGTCGCGGTGATCGTTTACTATATAATGATGAGTCTGCGCGGAACGCGGGCGGTGCATCTTTTAAAAGGGATAATCGTTGCGGTCGTGATATTTATGCTCAGCAGCATACTGCATCTGAATTCGCTTAATTACATATTGGGAGCGGTGTTCCAGATAGCTATGTATGCGGTGGTCGTGATATTTCAGCCGGAGCTCCGCAATCTTTTGGAAAAGATGGGACGGCTCAGATTGGGCAGCTTTATGGGGCTGGCATTCAACACCAATCAGAATAAAGAGGATATGGAGACGGTCATATTGAATATAGCCGCTGCCGCGGCGGATATGTCCGAAACAAAAACCGGCGCGCTCATCGTCATAGAACGGGAAACTCGTCTCGGTGAATACATGCCGAGCGGTACGGTCCTCGATGCAAATGTGACGCGGGAACTGCTTGAGAACATTTTTGTGCCGAACACACCGCTGCATGACGGCGCCGTTATTATAAGAGGCAGCAAGATCATAACTGCCGGCTGCGTTCTTCCTCTCACGGCTAATACAAACCTTTCGAGCGAGCTGGGGACAAGGCACAGGGCTGCCTTGGGACTCAGCGAGACGTCAGACGCGATAGTCGTTGTGGTGAGCGAGGAGACCGGAAAAATTTCAATAGCCCTAAACGGCGCGCTTACCAGAAACCTTAATGAAACGACGCTCAGAAAGGCGCTTACAAAGCTTCTGAGCGCGGAGCCGGAAAAAGGGAGCGATACTTTGAAAAAAATCAAATTCTGGAAGTCTAAATAACGGAGGCTGGCAATATGGCAAAGAATGAAAAGGAGCGCGAAAACGAGAAGGAGCGCCGCAAGAAGAATAAAATGGGGTATATGATCATCTCTCTTGTTATATCGGTGATAATATGGGCGATGATATCCTATACCACGGATCCCGATGTCAGCAAGACGCTGCATGACGTGACTGTAAGATTTGTGGGCGAGGACGCTCTTAAGGAGCGGGGACTTATAGTCACAGGCACCGATGAGCTGCCCGATCTTTCTGTGAAGATAAGCGGGAAGCGGAGCGATATGGTATATGCGATCGACAATGTGGTAGTGGAGTTTGACGTATCCGGGATAGAGAGCACGGGAGTATACGAGCTTGAAGGCGCTGTTATCCTGCCCAATTCAAGGATCAATCTTGAACGGATCAGATTCGATACCGTACCTGTGACGATCAGTGAATATGAGGAAAAGGAAATAGATATAGACGTAAGACAGACCGGTGTGCTCAGGGGAAAGATCGTGAGATCAGAGACGGAAACGAAAAAAGTAACGATATCCGGAGCCAAGGAGGAAGTGGACAATGTCGCATCCGGCTATGTTACGATCGACATATCAAAGCTTGATGAGAGCAGGGACGTGCGGAGCAGCTTCGTCATGCTTGACAGCGACGGCAATTTAATAAGTAGGAATGAGACCATAGAGACAGAAACACCCGACATTTTGGTAAGGAATACGGTGTATGATTCGGCAGAGCTGAGAGTCGAGCCGGTCCTGGCGGAGGCCCTCTCTGGAGATTATATATTGGATGCGGAAAATACATCTGCCGATCCGGGAACGGTCACGGTGGGAGTTCTCCCGGGATATTCGTATGAATCGGTGAAAGCCGAGATAACGGGACTGACCGCGGGTGAGTACCAGCTCAGTGAAGAGGAAGGAATGTACATCCCGGAGGATTCGAAATCAGTGTATATAGATCCAAAGATTTATGCAAGGACGGCTTTTCAAAGATCTGTGAATGTTACAGTGGTAAATTTGGCTGACGGGCTCAGCGTTGCCGGGAGCCCCGCGGTCGAGGCGGTGTTTTACGGTGACGAGACAAGGGCGGACGCGATAACGGCTTATGTCGATGCGGAAGGACTGTCGGCGGGAATATATGACCTTCCGGTAGTGTTTGAAGGAGAGGGGATATATCCCGATGGAGAATACACCGCGGAGGTGACGATAGAATGACGAAAAATTTTTTTATAAAAAAGCGGAACAAAATCATTTCTGGTACGTCTAATGATATGTAACGCAGCGATGTGTTTAAAATATCAACAAAATCTACAGGCTGTGCCGTTGATTTTATTCATATCTTACAAAAATATTTCAAAGTTATGAATTTTGAAAAAAAGTTGTTGACATATTCGCTGTTAAATAGTACAATATTAAGTAGCAGTTTTGAGTAATTTGGGTAGAAGCATTATTCAAATCACTGTTACCGTAATATTGGAGAGGACTTTCGGCAAAGCAGGTTATAGTTCGCAGGTCTTCAGCTCCGGCTTCTGCTTGCAAAGAAGACGGATAAGCATAGCCGGTAAATCCACGGGAGCGTTTGCCGGTGTACAGAAGAGTTCCCGGGTCAAAATTAAAAGGGAGGATTTGAGACAATGATTAAGAATCTCAAAAAAGTAATTTCATCAGCAGCTGCTGTTGCGATCGTTGCTTCATCGGCTTCTGCTTTTGCTGTTACTTTCCCGGATGTTGACGAATCGGCTTCATACGCTAATGCCGTTGAGACAGTTTCGGCTCTCGGCGTAGTTGTAGGTGATGATAACGGTTTGTTTAACCCGGATGCAAATGTAACAAGAGCAGAGTTTACGACGATGGTTGTAAGAGCCCTTGGTGAAGAGGCTGCCGCTACAGCTGCGACAACATCCAGCTTCACGGATGCTGCGAACACATCAGTTCACTGGGCAGCAGGCTATATAGCACAGGGTGTTGCAGACGGTTGGATCAACGGCTACGGCGACGGAACATTCAAGCCGGACAACACAGTTACATATGCAGAGGCTGTAAAGATGCTCGTATCGGCTATCGGTTATGAGCTCTATGCACAGAATGCAGGCGGCTATCCGTCAGGTTATCTTTCATACGGCGGCTCACTCGACATCATTGACGGCGTATCGGTTGAGGGCAACTCAACAGAGCTTACGAGATCGCAGTGTGCAGTGCTTGTAAACAATGCAATGCAGGCTCCGCTGGTACTTACAGGTGATATCACTGTAGGCGGAAGCTTGGGAACAGTTACCGAGCAGCAGTACACAACAATGAACGGTACAGGTTCGGGCTGGCAGACACTTCTTACAAAGTTCCATGATGCATACGTTGTAAGAGGTCGTGTAATGGAGACTTCAAAGAGCCAGAGCGGTTCAGGTCTTGACGACGACGAGGTAAGCTTCCGTGTAGAGGCTGCTGACAACTTCGATAACGAGTACTATGGCAGCACAGGAAGTGATCCGGTAGAATTCGATATGCGCGTCGGTGATACAGACGCTGCAAACAGAATATTTGAGTATTCAGAGGCAGTTGTTCAGAAGAACAAAGATACAGACGAGTGGGTTATCCTTTCGATCAATACATATGGTCAGAGTAAGACAGAGACTTTTGCAGCTTCTGACGTAGACAGTGATGGAATGGGTATATCAGATCCTGTTGATACCACTGATTTTTCGGGCGTTCTTACTGACTCAAGCAAGGGCAATTATAGGATCCCGGTATTCAAAGGTACATCTACTTCAACGACAAAGTATAGAGTGGACGAGAATGTTGCTCTTTATGTAAATGGTGTTGAAGTATCGGATGATCTTGATGATGCATTCGGTAAGTATGTTCTTCTTAATTCGGTTGGTGATGTAACACTTATTGACTCGACAGAGCCGGGTTCGACATCGACAGACGGTTACTATGATTTCATCATGGTTGACTACTATGTTGATGCGGTAGTTGACAGTGTAACAGAGTCAAGCTCGAACATCAGAATGTTCTTCAAGGCTAACGATAGTAACGTTGCACAGTCAAGACTTCAGTGGGATCCTGAAGATGAGGATGTAACAGTTACATTCACGAAGGATGACGCTGAGATTGCTTACACAGACGTTGCAGAGTTTGATGTTCTTTCGATAGCATATGATGTAGAGGTTGGTTTTGCTCAATCCACATTCTATGATGTAATAGTATCGAGTAACACGGTTTCGGGTCGTGTAACAAGCAGAGATGAGGAAGACGGCGTAGTAACTATAGATGGTAATGAGTATGAGTTTAATGAGAGGCTTTACAATATAAACAATGTTGAGCTTAGCACAGACTACACTCTCTATCTTGACGCATTCGGCTATGTTGCATACATAGGTGAGGGCGACAGCGCTAAGAACTATGGTATAGTTGTTGGAATGTACATGGGTTCGGGTGATGATTACGCAACAGTAAGACTTATCGGAACAGATGGTAACGTTGTTGAATATGAAGCAAGAGACGATGCTGCAGAAAATGCTTTCTGGAACATCCTCACAGGTGAGGAGACGTATCCGGATACAAATCCGAGCATAACTAAGGCGGATCTCAGCCGTGATACTATCCAGAATAATGTTGTTGTATACACACTCTCAAGCGGCGATATAAGACTTAGAGAGCACCTTGATCCGGTTAATGATAACGGTGTGCTTCCGTTCAGAACTTCTGGTTCAAATTCAAGACTCGGAAACTACACGATCAGCGATACGGCTACAAAGATCATTGATGTAGACAGTTATTTGGGTTCAGATTCGAATGCAGGTGTAATGTCAGTTTCATCGTTTGCTGAGGATACCGATTACACAGCATATGTATATGACAGAAGCAATACTTCAAACGTTTACAGATTTGTAATCGTTGTTGAGGGTACAGCTTCGATCAACCCGGATACAACATTCGCAGTTGTTAAGTCGAATCCGAGAACAACAGATATAGACGGTACAGAGTATCTTTCGATGACTGTATGCCGTGACGGCGCTGAGGATGTAACACTTCTCTATGAGGATACAAACGCTTCCTTCACAAGAGGTGACGTAGTTATCTATTCAATGAACGCAGACGGTACAGCTAACGAGCTTCATAAGATCATAAGCATGTCCGGTATGTCAAGATATGAGTCACTTAGAGATGCAGTTCTTGCTAATGATAACTTCTCATCGTTCGTAAGCTCAGATGTACTTCCGTACCTTGATGATAAGACAGATCCGAGAAATGAGTGGTTCAAATCAACTGATAACAAGGAAGCTGAGGCATATTTCGGACCGATACTCAGAAAGGATGCATCAAGCATAGACCTTATTGTTAGCCAGTCGAACGGCGAATCGAACATAAATGAAGATATTGAGTCATTTACAATTGATTCGAACACGGATGTATATGTTTACGACTATTCAGAGCGTTCGGACAGCGATAACAGAGTATATGCGGGTCAGGGAGGCAACTCAACAGACGCTATATACAATGGTACATACGTTGATAAAGACGAGACAATCGTTTCATGGGATGCTGTTCAGTCTGATGACGTTAAACCTAACTTTGCACTCGTGAAAGTTGTTGATAACGACGTAACTGAAGTAGTAGTATTTGTTGCTGACTAATTGACAGCTTAATAAAGCATTAACTAAGGAGGTACCCCATTGCGGGTGCCTTCTTTTTATTTGCTGAACAGCCTGGGAATGACGGGTATGTGATGAATATATTGTGCGTTGACTCCTTTGCGGATACCGTGTATAATTAACGTGACGGCGGCGTTTGCTTATGTTTCACGGCGCCGTACAAAAAAGTAAAGGAGCACAACCGAAATGAAGGTGAAACGTATAGCCGCATTGGCAGCGGCGTTTACGCTTATCCGAGGCGCGGCTGCGCTCGGAGACGGTATTCCGGGACATAAAGGTACGGCTTTGGACGGCTTTGAGCTCGGAACAAAGAGTTTGGCTAAAAGAGTAATAAATTATTCAGAGATATTCAAGGATGCAGGGAGACAGTACGGGATCGATCCGAACATACTCGCGGCGATATGCATGCAGGAGTCGTCGGGTATAAACTACAGCTATCGTGAGGACGGGAGCGCATATCCCGCATGGGGAATAATGCAGATAGAATATACACATGAGAAGGCGTTTGCGGAGTTCGGCAGGAAAAGGACCGGTGTTGCATGGACGCTCAGCGATAGGCTTGATCCGGAAAAAGCGGTGCCGTATGCGGCATATCTTTTGTCGGAGTCTCTGTACAGATACGACGGCGACTATGTGAAGATGATACAGGCGTACAACTTTGGCGATGTCGTTCTGAACAGGATAATAGCCGCCGCCGGTGACAACTGGCTGAATGAGAGGATAAATGCCGCGAAATATGCAGACAACTGGAAGTACAATAAATACGGTGATGCGCTGTATGCTGAACGTGTGCTTTCATACTATTCATCGGCGCTGGATAATGTGAGCGCGGCGGTGGAGGTAGACGGAAAAGCGGTGAAATTCGAGGATCAGTATCCGATAATAGAGGATGGCAGAACACTGATACCTATAAGAGCGTTGAGTGAAGCGCTGGGAGCGGAAGTTGAATGGGACGGTACGCTGCGCTGTGTGTACATTAACAAGGACGGTACAAGTATAGAGCTGACGATAGGAAAATCGGACGCGTATATAGACGGTATGGCATATGAGCTTGACGTTGCCGCAGACATAATAAACGACAGAACTATGGTGCCGCTGAGATTTGCGGCGGAGGCTCTCGGCTGTGAGGTCGAATGGGACGGCGATGCGAGGACCGTGGTGATAGAGAAATAAGAATTTTTGTTGAAATGCTTGACTTCCCATACCTACAGGTGATATAATTATCATAGGAGGAAGGAGTGTCAACTATGTGCAGAGTAATGGATATAAAGTATAATCAAGGATATGAATCGGGACATGCGAGAGGACTCGAGCAGGGACTTGAGCAGGGACTTGAACAAGCGCTTGTTGATGTCCTTCGAAAGATGATCAGCAAGGGCTACACGCTTGACTCTGCTATGGATTTTCTGGATATTGAAGATGCTAAGAGAAATATTCTTAAAAAGGATGTAGCAGAGGCAAATGCATGAAAAAACACGGACGTGCCGGAGAGCTGAATTTCCGGTGCGCCCGTGTTATTTTTATATCATCAATCGTCAAAGCCGTTCGGATGTGTTGACTGCCATCTCCATGAGTCTTCGCACATCTCGTCGATGCCGCGTTCTGCGACCCAGCCAAGCTCGTTCTTCGCCTTTGTTGCATCGGCATAGCATTCTGCGATGTCGCCGGGTCTGCGAGGGTCTATCTGGTACGGAAGCTCCTTGCCGCATGCTTTGGAGAATGCTGCGATGATCTGGAGCACGCTGTAGCCGTTGCCTGTTCCCAAGTTATATATATGTACGCCCGACTTGTCGGAGCAATGCTCGATCGCCTTGATGTGTCCGAGTGCAAGATCAACTACGTGGATGTAATCTCTCACGCCTGTTCCGTCCGGTGTCGGATAGTCGTCGCCGAAAACGTGGATCTTTTCAAGCTTGCCTACCGCTACCTGCGCAACATACGGGAGCAGATTGTTCGGGATGCCCTTCGGATCCTCGCCGAGTTCACCGCTCTTGTGAGCTCCTATGGGGTTGAAGTACCTTAAAAGCGTTACGGAAAGCTTCGGATTTGCTTTTTGAGCGTCTGTCATGATCTGCTCTATCATGAGCTTGGTCGAACCATATGGATTTGTTGTTGAAAGCGGAAAATCTTCTGTGATCGGCACCGTTTTGGGCATTCCGTAAACGGTTGCCGATGATGAAAACACAATGTTGTTTACATCGTACTTTTCCATAAGCTCCATGAGTATAAGCGTTCCTGTGATATTGTTGTGGTAATATCTCAGCGGTATCCTGGTCGATTCGCCGACCGCCTTGAGTCCGGCGAAATGGATCACTGCATCGATCTTGTTCTCGGCAAAAACCTTATCAATATCGTCTCGGTCGAGAAGATCGTACTGATAGAATTTAAAATCCCTGCCTGTGAGTCTTTTTATAGCCTCGATCGCCTTGATGTTTGAATTGTCAAGATTATCTACTACTACGATGTCATAGCCGGCGTTCAGAAGCTCAACGCAGGTGTGACTGCCTATGTATCCGGCGCCTCCGGTTACAAGAATGTTCATTGGTGGTCCCTCCTTAAAATAAGTAGCATGCGCCGCTGAAACGGCATTATTGCAATCATTTTTGCGCGCGGTGTGATATTCCTCGCGTCCCTGAGATTATTATACATCAAATCTGCCGTGATTTCAAGGACTATATCAAATTTTTCGTATGGCGCGATTACAAATATGCATAAAATATTTTTTTTAAAGAAAACTAATTTGTGTAATATTTCATGAAAATATTTTTTCAAAAATGTTGACTTTTCGGCATAACTATGGTAAAATACTAATGTTGTGACACTAGACAAACGATGATGCAGGAGGTTGCGGCGCAGGGGCGCCGGTTATTTCTGCGGAGAATGTCCGGTTCGTGAAGCCGGGCGGCAGTCAAGCCACTAAGTCTGTGTTCCGTGCGCGCTATACCTGTGTCTTGCGCGTATGCGGATAACTGCGGCATAAATGCGCAGTGAAACGAGTGGTGAAAATTGACTTGTATGCCCGAGGATCCAAGTATCCATCGGGTTTTTAAAAGGGGTGGACAGAAACACCCGGGAGTGTGTGCAATTTTCCGTATGAGCTGTCGTGCAGAGTGCAACAAATTATTTATTATGAGGAGGGAATCAAAGTATGGCAGCAAACCAGAAAATCAGAATCAAGTTGAAGGCTTATGACCACGTGGTATTGGACCAGAGCGCTGAGAAGATAGTTGAGATCGCAAAGAGAACGGGCGCAAAGGTGTCGGGTCCCATCCCGCTTCCCACAAGCAAGGAGATAATCACAATTCTTCGTGCGGTTCATAAGTACAAGGATTCGCGTGAGCAGTTCGAAAGAAGGACTCACAAGAGACTGATCGACATAGTTGTTCCTGGTCAGAAGACAATGGAATCGCTCATGAAGATCGATCTTCCGGCAGGCGTGGATATAAGCATTATCCAGAAGTAATAAGCCGGTAAAATGTTTTTGGCAGTAACCCGGTATTGGGTTATGATGCAGGTCAAGTTTGCATCGCTTTTGTGCAAACCAATAACTGTTTAGGAGGAAAATCATGAAGAAAGCAATTTTAGGTACTAAGATTGGTATGACTCAGATATTCGGAGAAGGCGGCAGGGTAATCCCCGTTACTGCGATCCTCGCGGGACCGTGCACAGTCGTTCAGAAGAAGACGGTCGAGACTGACGGCTACAATGCTGTACAGGTAGGATACGGCGAGATCAAAGAGAAAAAGGTCAATAAGCCGCTTAAGGGTCATTTTGCAAAGGCTAATACAGCCAATAAGAGATATTTGAGAGAGTTCAGACTTGAGGATATCGACAGCTACAATGTAGGCGATGAGATCAAGGCTGAGATATTTGAAGCCGGTGAGAAGGTAGATGTAAGCGGTATCTCAAAGGGTCATGGTTTCGCGGGCCCGATGAAGAGATGGAACCTCCACAGAGGTCCGATGTCACACGGTTCGCATTCGAAGAGAGTTTCGGGTTCAATGGGTATGTGCTCGTTCCCCGGACGTGTATTCAAGGGAAAGAAGCTCCCGGGACACTATGGTGTCGATAAGGTAACTATCCAGAACCTTGAGGTCGTAAAGGTAGACGCTGAGAATAATCTTATTCTCGTTAAGGGCGCCGTACCGGGTGTTAAAGGCGGTCTTATAACGATAAGAAACGCCGTTAAGGCTTGATTTCGGGTATTTGGAAAGGAGGAAATATAATGGCTAAATTGGCTTTATATAATATGGAAGGTCAGAAGACCGGTTCTATGGAAGCATCCGATGCGCTTTTCGCAGCGGAGGTTAAAGAGGCTGTTCTTCACGCCGTTGTCGTAAACCACCTTGCTAACAAGAGACAGGGTACGCAGAACACAAAGACTCGTACCGAGGTGCGCGGCGGAGGAAAGAAGCCGTGGAGACAGAAGGGTACAGGCCGTGCAAGACAGGGCAGTATCCGCGCTCCGCAGTGGGTAGGCGGCGGAGTGGCACTCGGACCCAAGCCGAGAAGCTACCGTTACAGCCTGAACAAGAAGATGAAGAGAGTTGCTCTCAAGTCTGCGCTCACAGCTAAGTATAACGATTACGCGGTATACGTAATAGACGGTCTCTCACTTGACGAGATCAAGACTGCAAAGATCGCTGCTCTTATGAAGGGGCTCGAGGTCAAGTCTGCGCTTCTCGTTACAGCCGAGGCTGACAATAACGTATATATGTCATCAAGAAACATTCACGGTGTTACTCCCACACACGTAGGAGCAATAAACACTTACGATATAATGAAGCACGGCGCGCTCGTTCTTTCGAAGGAAGCCGTTGAGAAATTAGAGGAGGTGTACGCATAATGAATTCTTACGATATCATCAAGAGACCGATCATCACAGAGAAATCGATGCAGGTTTTGACAGACAGAGAGGGTAACGAGATCAGAAGGTACACTTTCGAGGTTCCCAAGACTGTCAACAAGCTTGAGATAAAGTATGCGGTCGAAGAGGTTTTCGGAGTTAAGGTTGCAAAGGTAAACACAATGAACTATGCCGGCAAGCTTAAGAGAATGGGACGTTACGAGGGAAGACGCCCTTCGTGGAAGAAGGCTATCGTTACTCTCACAGCTGATTCGAAGTCGATCGAGTTCTTCGATATGTAATTTTAAGTAACGTCACTGAAATGAAATCAAGTAATTTTAGATAAGGAGAGTAAAGGATAATGGCTATAAAAAAGTATAATCCTACGTCGCCTGCGAGAAGATTCATGACTGTTTCGGACTTTGCCGAAATCACAAAGAAAACTCCGGAACGCTCGCTTCTTGCCAAGAAGAACAAGAATGCCGGCAGAAACTCATACGGCAGGATCACTGTTCGTCACAGAGGCGGCGGCAACAAGCAGAAGTACAGAATAATAGATTTTAAGCGCCAGAAGGACGGAATGACAGCTACCGTTATCGGTATCGAGTACGATCCGAACAGAACGGCGAACATCGCTCTTATCCAGTATGAGGACGGCGTTAAGGCATATATAATCGCTCCCGAGGGTCTTACAGACGGTATGACAGTAGTATCGGGCGAGGGCGCCGACATCAAGGTCGGAAACGCGCTGTTCATAAAGGATATCCCGGTCGGTACACTCATCCACAACATTGAGCTTTACCCCGGCAGAGGCGGTCAGCTCGTAAGAAGCGCGGGCGAGAGCGGTCAGCTCATGGCGAAGGAGAACGGTTACGGACAGGTAAGACTTCCTTCCGGAGAGGTAAGACTCGTGAGCCTCAACTGCAAGGCTACGATCGGTGTTGTAGGAAATCAGCAGCACGAGAACATCTCGATCGGTAAAGCGGGAAGAAAGCGTCACATGGGTTGGAGACCTACCGTTCGAGGAGTAGTAATGAACCCGAACGACCATCCGCACGGCGGTGGTGAGGGTAAGTCACCTATCGGACGTCCGGAGCCTGTTACACCGTGGGGTAAGCCCGCACTCGGTCTCAAGACGAGAAAGAGAAAGAACAGGTCAGACAAGTTCATTGTTAAGAGAAGAAACGACAAGTAATTGTCCTTATATATTGTTCGTAAAAGGAGGAACAGAGAATGAGCAGATCGATCAAGAAGGGACCTTTCGTTGAGGAGCGTCTTATGAAAAGAATCGATGCGATGAATGAAGCTAATGAGAAGAAAGTTATAAGAACTTGGTCAAGAGCTTCCACAATATTCCCTGAGATGGTCGGACACACCATTGCGGTGCACGACGGCAGAAAGCATGTTCCGGTTTTCATAAGCGAAGACATGGTTGGACATAAGCTTGGCGAGTTCGCACCGACAAGAACCTTCAAGGGTCATGCCGGAGCAAAGACTTCGAAGTAATCGGGGATCTAAAACAGAATTTCAGAGATTAAGTATACAATCAAAAATGATTGGAAGGAGGATTTCCTAAATGGAAGCACGTGCAACAGTTAGATATGCTCGTATATCATCCAGAAAGGTGAAGATAGTTCTTGACCTGATAAGAAACAAGCCGGTAAACGTAGCGGAAGCGATTCTTAAGAATACGCCCAAAGCCGGATGTGAATATGTAGGCAAGCTTCTCGCGTCGGCTGTGGCAAACGCTGAGAATAACAATAACATGGATCGTGATAAGCTCGTAGTATCGGAGTGCTACGCAACGCAGGGTCCGTCACTTAAGAGAATACAGCCGAGAGCGCAGGGAAGAGCGTTCCGTATCTTGAAGAGAACCAGCCATATCACATTAGTGGTTAAGGAATTGGAAGACTAAGCTAAGAAGGAGGTTAACTCATGGGACAGAAGGTTAATCCGCATGGACTCAGAGTCGGAGTGATCAAGGACTGGGACTCAAAATGGTTCGCAGGCAAAAAGGAATTCGGAGACCAGTTGGTTGAGGATCACAACATAAGAAAGTTTGTAAAGAAGAACTGCTACAGTGCCGGCGTCGCTAAGATCGGTATCGAGAGAAAGCAGAACAGAATATTCATAACGATCCACGCTGCAAAGCCGGGCATCATAATCGGACGCGGAGGCGCGGAGATCGATAAGCTCAAGGCTCAGCTTGAGAAGCTTACGAAGAAGACTGTAAACGTTAATATCATGGAGGTTAAGAATCCGGATACAAACGCGCAGCTCGTTGCGGAGAACATCGCTGCACAGCTCGAGGCTCGTATTTCGTTCAGACGTGCTATGAAGCAGGTTATGGGCAGAGCTATGAGAATGGGCGTTAAGGGTATAAAGACTGCGGTTGCAGGACGTGTAGGCGGAGCCGAGATCGCAAGAACGGAGCAGTATCACGAGGGAACGATCCCGCTGCAGACTCTTCGTGCTGATATCGACTACGGATTTGCTGAGGCAAAGACGACTTACGGAATCCTTGGCGTTAAGGTTTGGATCTACAAGGGTGAGATCTTGAACGTTGCCGAGGGCAGAAAGAGAGAAGCCGAGGCTCAGGCTAAGGAGAACAACCGCCGCGACAACAGACGCAGAGGCGGAAGAGGACGTCAGGGCGGCGAGAGACGCGAGAGACGTGAAAGACGTGACGACTCAAAAGGAGGAAAGCAGTAATGTTAATACCTAAGAGAGTTAAATTCAGACGCGTTATGCGCGGCAGAATGAAGGGCAAGGCTCTTCGCGGAAATAAGGTTACCAACGGTTCATACGGTCTTCAGGCAACAGAGCCGGCATGGATAACATCTAGACAGATCGAGGCAGCCCGTATCGCTATGACAAGATACATCAAGCGTGGCGGTAAGGTTTGGATAAAGATATTCCCGGACAAGCCGGTAACAGCAAAGCCGGCAGGCGTTCGAATGGGTAAAGGTAAGGGTGCTCCGGAGTACTGGGTAGCAGTAGTTAAGCCGGGCAGAGTATTGTTCGAAATGGACGGTATCTCGGAGGAAGTTGCAAGAGAGGCTATGCGTCTCGCAATGCACAAGCTCCCGATCAAGTGTAAGTTTGTAAAACGTGAGGATGGTGAGCAGTCATGAGAATAAACGAAATCAGAGATTTATCAACCGCTGAGCTCGAGTCAAAGCTGCAGGAATGCAAGCAGGAGCTGTTTAATCTGCGTTTTCAGAAGGCAGTAAATCAGTTGGAGAATCCCAAGAGAATAGGTGAGGTCAAGAAGACCATAGCTCGTATTCTTACGATCATTCATGAGCGTGAGCTTACCGGCTCTGCCATGTAATTATTGCTTGAAAGGAGGCACTTATCTTGGAAACAAGAAACAGACGTAAGGTAATGATCGGCAAGGTAGTCAGCAACAAGATGGATAAGACTATCGTTGTCGCAATTGAATATAAAGTAAAGCATCCGCTCTACGGCAAGATCGTAAAGCGCACCTATAAGCTTAAGGCACATGATGAAGAGAACGTATGCAGCATCGGTGACAAGGTTAAGGTAATGGAAACAAGACCTCTCTCAAAGGACAAGAGATGGAGATTGGTAGAAATAGTAGAAAAGGTTAAGTAAGCTATTTCGGAAGGAGGATTTCGTAATGATTCAGGTACAGACACGCTTGAAGGTTGCCGATAACACAGGTGCCAAGGAGGTTATGTGCATCCGCGTTATGGGCGGCTCAAAAAAGAGATATGCGGCTGTCGGCGATGAAATAATCTGCAGCGTCAAAAAGGCAACACCAGGCGGCGTTGTTAAAAAGGGCGACGTTGTTAAGGCGGTAGTTGTCAGAACAGTTAATATGTCAAAACGTGCTGACGGTTCATATATAAGATTCGACGAAAATGCAGCTGTTATCGTAAGAGACGATAAGAACCCGAGAGGTACTCGTATATTCGGGCCGGTTGCGAGAGAGCTCAGAGATAAAGAATACATGAAGATTCTTTCATTGGCTCCGGAAGTTCTTTAATTTTAGGAGGAAGTCGAGAATGAATAAAATGCATGTAAAAAGAGGCGATATCGTAAAGGTCATCGCCGGCAAGGATAAGGGTAAGGAAGGCAAGGTCGTAGAGGCTATCCCTTCGAAGAACAAGGTCATCGTTGAGGGCGTTGCAACTGCGAAGAGACATCAGAAGGCAAGAGTACAGGGCCAGGAGAGCGGTATCATCCACAAGGATATGCCCATCGACGCATCGAACGTAATGCGCGTATGCCCGAAGTGCGGTAAGGCTGCCAAGACCGGAGTAAAGATCCTTGAGGACGGCTCAAAGGTAAGGTACTGCAAGAAGTGCAACGAGACTTACAACGATTGATGAGAGGGGGTAAACGATAATGAGTAGATTACAGGATAAATATAATCAGGAAATCGCGCCGGCTCTCATGAGTAAGTTTGGTTACAAGAGCGTAATGCAGATCCCGAAGCTCTCGAAGATCACAATAAATATCGGTCTCGGCGAGGCTAAGGAGAACTCAAAGGTAATAGACGCTGCTTGCAGCGATCTTGCGGCTATAACAGGTCAGAAGCCGGTTATAACACGCGCAAGAAAGTCGGTAGCTAACTTCAAGCTCAGAGAGGGCATGGTTATCGGATGCAAGGTTACTCTGAGACGTGACAAAATGTACGAGTTCATGGACAGACTTTTCAATGTAGCTCTGCCGCGAGTACGTGACTTCAGAGGTATAAGCGCAAACGGCTTTGACGGAAGAGGAAACTTCTCTTTCGGTATCAAGGAGCAGCTTATCTTCCCGGAGATCGACTATGATAAGATCGATAAGATCAGAGGAATGGACATCAACTTTGTTACAACGGCAAACACAGACGAAGAGGCGCGCGAGCTTTTGAAGATGTTCGGCGCACCGTTCCAGGCGTAATCATAGTTTAAGGAGGAACAAATCATGGCTAAAACTTCTATGAAGGTTAAACAGCAGAGAAAACCGAAGTACCAGACACAGTACTATACGAGATGCAAGATCTGCGGAAGACCGCATGCGTATCTCCGCAAGTTTGGTATCTGCCGTATCTGCTTCAGAGAGCTTGCATACAAGGGTCAGATCCCGGGTGTAAGAAAGGCAAGCTGGTAATTGACCGCGAACAGATATATAAATTTTTGTGGTTCGAAACACGTCAGCGGCAAGCTTAACCGTTGCCGCGGAAGGAGGTAAACTTAAATGCAAATCACTGATCCTATCGCTGACTTGCTTACAAGAATCAGAAATGCCAATACTTCAAAGCACGATACCGTTGACTGTCCGTCATCGAGAATGAAGAAGGCTATCGTGGAGATTCTTGCTAACGAAGGATATATCAAGAGCTATCAGGTCATAGACGACGGAAAACAGGGTGTTATAAGAATAACACTTAAGTACAGCCCGTCGGGAGAAAAGGTTATTTCGGGACTCAAGAGAGTTTCAAAGCCGGGTCTCAGATATTACGCAGGTGCCGACGAGATGCCGAAGGTATTGAACGGACTCGGAACTGCCATCGTATCGACCTCAAAGGGTATAATGACTGATAAAGAAGCGCGCAAGGAGCACATCGGCGGCGAGGTGCTCGCATTCGTATGGTAATCCGGTAAGGATCCGCGCAGAGCCGGGGAATGTCCCCGGCGCAACAGATGAGTATAGTCCCGTAAGGGATTTATATAACTGAAAACCTGCTGTGTGCAGAGAGAATTTAAGTTAGGAGGATAAACCTATGTCAAGAATAGGTAGACTGCCGATAACGATTCCCGCGGGAGTTAAGGTAGATGTCAGCGATGACAATGTCATCACTGTAAAAGGTGCAAAGGAAACTTTGACAAGAACACTTCATCCGGATATGAAGATAGTGATCGAGGGCGATACGCTCACGGTTGTAAGACCTTCGGACGACAAGCTTCACAGATCGCTTCACGGTCTTACAAGAACGCTCGTAAACAACATGATCATCGGTGTTACCGAGGGCTTCACAAAGGCTCTTGAGATCAACGGTGTAGGTTACAGAGCACAGATGAAGGGCAAGGTTCTCACGCTCGGACTTGGTTATTCGCACCCCGTTGAGTTTGAGGCTGAGGAGGGCATCACGATAGAGGTTCCCCAGCCGAACCAGATACTCGTTAAGGGCGCAAACAAGGAGCGCGTAGGAGCTGTCGCAGCAAAGATCAGAAGCTTCAGAGCTCCCGAGCCGTATAAGGGCAAGGGTATAAAGTACGCTGATGAGCACATCAGACGTAAAGAAGGAAAAGCCGGAGCGAAGAAGAAATAATTGAAAGGAGTGTTCTTATAATGATAAAAATGAAAGATAAAAACAAGGCAAGAATGAAGCGTCATTACAGAGTAAGAAAGAACATCTCCGGTACTGCGGAGAGACCTCGTCTTAACGTATTCAGAAGCTTAAACCATATATACGCTCAGGTGATCGATGATACAAAGGGTGTTACACTCGTAGCAGCGTCAAGCCTTGACAAGGGCTTTGAGGGCTACGGCGGCAACGTAGAGGGTGCCAAGGCTGTCGGCAAGGCAGTTGCGGAGAAGGCTCTTGCCGCAGGTATCAAGTCTGTCGTATTTGACAGAGGCGGTTACGTATATCACGGTAGGGTTGCCGCTCTTGCGGAAGGCGCAAGAGAAGGCGGCTTGGAATTCTAATATAAGGAGGATAAGTCAAGTGACTGAAAGAATTGACGCTAAGGATTTAGAGCTCGAAGAGAACGTTGTCGCTATAAACCGTGTCGCTAAGACGGTCAAGGGCGGACGTACAATGAGATTCAGCGCGCTTGTTGTCGTTGGAGACGGCAACGGTATCGTCGGAAGCGGTTCGGGTAAGGCTGCCGAGATCCCCGAGGCTATAAGAAAGGGCATCGAAGCCGCAAAGAAGAACCTTATCAGAGTTCCGCTGGTAGGTACAACGATACCGCATGAGGTCATCGGTGTTGACGGCGCCGGAAAGGTTCTCCTCAAGCCGGCCAGCGAAGGTACAGGTGTTATTGCCGGCGGTGCAGCTCGTGCCGTTCTTGAGCTTGCAGGTATAAAGGACATCAGAACAAAGTGTCTGCGTTCAAACAATAAGCGTAACGTAGTAAATGCTACTATTCAGGGTCTTTCGGAACTCAAGAGCGCCGAGGAAGTTGCAAAGCTTCGCGGCAAGACCGTAGACCAGATCATGGGTTAATGGGAACGGAAACTGTTCACGTTAGCAGAAAGGAATGGTAAAGTATGTCTAAGTTAAAGATCACTTTGGTCAAGAGCACGATCGGCAGAAAGCAGAATCAGATAAAGACAGTCGAAGCTCTCGGCCTTAAAAAGATCCGTTCTGTGGTAGAGCACAACGATACACCGCAGATCAGAGGAATGATAAACACAGTGTCACACCTTGTGACAGTTGAAGAAGTTTGAGCAAGGAGGTGCAGCGAATGAGAATCGAAGAATTGAAACCCGCAGCTGGTTCAACTCACAGAAAGAAGATCGTAGGCCGCGGCATCGGCTCAGGCGTAGGCAAGACTTCGGGCAGAGGTCATAAGGGTCAGAAGGCAAGAAGCGGCGGCGGCGTAAGACCGGGTTTTGAGGGCGGTCAGATGCCGTTGTACAGACGTTTGCCGAAGCGCGGCTTCACGAATATCTTCGCGAAGAAGTATGTGGCGGTAAATGTTGAAGTTCTTGACAAGTTCAATGACGGTGACGAAGTAACAGCTGAGACAATGCTCGAGAAGGGCATCATCAGCAAGGTTTGCGACGGTGTCAAAATACTCGGCAGAGGCGAGGTAACAAAGAAGCTCAACGTTAAGGCAGCTAAGATCAGCGCATCAGCTAAAGAAAAAATAGAAAAGGCAGGCGGAAAGGCTGAGGTGATGTAAGATGCTCGAAACGATCAGAAACGCATGGAAAATTCCTGATTTGAGACGCAGAATCTTATTCACACTCTTCATGCTGATCGTATTCAGATTCGGAGCTCATATCCCGGTTCCGTATCTCAGCGCGGAAGCAATGCAGGCCTTCCTTGCCGGCGGCGGCGGCGGTATGGACCTGTTCAACCTGTTTGATACCTTCACCGGAGGCGCTTTCTCAAATGCGACAGTGCTTGCGATGGGTGTTTCGCCGTACATCAACGCATCGATCATAATCCAGCTATTGACTGTGGCGATACCGTCACTGGAAAGACTGGCGAAAGAGGGCGTTGAGGGAAGAAAGAAGATAAACAAGATCACACGATACTTAGGTATAATACTCGCATTCGTGCAGGGTGCGGGGCTATATGTAACGCTTTACAATATGGGCAGTGCCATAACGAATCCAAGTGTTGTGACCTTCTTCATAATCGTACTGACCTTTACGGCGGGTACGGCGTTTATCGTATGGATCGGTGAGCAGATCACCGAGAAGGGTCTCGGAAACGGTGTATCGATGATCATTTTCGCAGGTATCGTATCAAGAATACCGAGTGCGGGAAGATCGATATTCAACACATACGTATCCGGTACCGGCTATAGCCCGCTTGGGATAATCGAGGCTTTAGTAATTTTGGTAGTAGCAATAGCAGCGATAGTTCTCGTTGTTTACTTCACAAATGCGGAGAGAAGAATTGCTGTTCAGTATGCAAAGAGAGTCGTTGGAAGAAAGATGTACGGCGGTCAGAGCACAAATATACCGATAAAGGTAGCTGCCGGAGGCGTTATGCCGATCATCTTCGCATCGTCAATCATGGCATTTCCGTCAACGATCGTTCGTCTTCTTAACGGCGGCAATGTTCCGACAACAGGAATCGGCGGAACTATATTGAACTGCCTCTCATCAACAGGACCTGTGTGGACAACGGTAGTATACTGTATCCTTTACTTCCTGCTGATAATATTCTTCACTTACTTCTATTCGACGATCCAGTTCAATCCGATTGAGATGTCGAATAACATCAAGAAGAGCGGCGGCTATATACCGGGTATAAGACCGGGTAAGCCGACGAGCGACTTTATATCAAGGATAACCTCAAGACTCAACCTTATCGGTTCGCTGTTCTTGGGCATCATAGCGGTACTTCCGGTAATAATCGGTAGTATCACGGGCAATATGTCACTTCAGATCGGCGGTACATCGCTTCTGATCATGGTCGGCGTGGCGCTCGAAACTGTAAGACAGATAGAATCCCAGATGGTGCTTCGCCATTACAAAGGATTTCTTGAATAAACAATTCGGCAAGGGCAGAAACGGAAAATACCGCGCATGGATGACGCGGTATTCCGGGATCCCTGACCGTATGTGAACGGAAAGGAAGGGTAAATGACTATGAAACTGATTCTTATGGGACCGCCCGGAGCAGGCAAGGGCACACAGGGCGAAATACTGGAAAAGAAGCTTGGTATCAGTACTATTTCAACAGGTCTGATGCTGAGGACGGCAATCAAAGAACAGACCGAGGTCGGCAAGCTCGCAGAGAAGTATATAAACGACGGCAAGCTCGTACCGGATGAAGTTATGGTTGAGATCGTTAAGCAGCGATTGGCTCAGCCCGACTGTGAAAACGGATTTATCCTTGATGGATTTCCGCGGACAACGGCTCAGGCGGAGGCTCTTGACGAGGCCGGAGTAAAGATCGATAAGGTGCTTCTCCTCGAGGTGGAGGACGAGAAGATAGTTGAGAGGCTGTCCTCGCGCAGGGAGTGCTCAAAATGCGGCGCACCGTATAATATCGTATCGAAGAAGCCGGCAGTTGAAGGAAAATGTGACAGCTGCGGCGGCGAACTCATACAGCGTAAGGACGATGTTCCTGAGACGATCCGCAAGAGACTCAATGTATATCATGAGCAGACGGAGCCGATCAAGAACTATTACGCCGAGAAGGGCATACTTGCCGTTGCAAAAGGAGAAGAGGAGCTCAAGGATACTACGGCAAACGTAGCAAGGGCTCTGGGACTTGGAGAGTGATTTGATGATATCCATTAAATCTGCCAAACAGATTGAAAAAATGCGCGAGTCATGCAAGCTCACAAAGGAGCTGTTTCTGATACTCGAGGACATGGTAAAGCCGGGAGTATCAACGCTCGAGCTTGACAAGGCAGCATATAATTTCTATAAAAAACATGGCGCAACGCCGAATTTCCTGAATTATGACGGCTATCCCGCTACTATCTGCGCGTCGGTAAACGACGAGGTGGTTCACGGCATCCCGTCAAAGCACAAGGTGCTCAAAGACGGGGACATCATAAGTATAGACATGGGCTGCATACTTGACGGCTGGCACAGCGACGCTGCGAGAACATTCGCGGTCGGAAAGATCAGTGAAGAGGCGCAGAGGCTTATAGATGTGACAAGGGAAAGCTTCTTTGAGGGAATAAAGAAGGTTAAGCACGGCGCAAAGCTCGGTGATTTGTCTGCCGCGATCCAGAATTACGTTGAATCCAACGGATATGGGGTCGTCAGAGATCT
Organism: Candidatus Ornithomonoglobus merdipullorum; assembly: GCA_018714695.1. GTDB lineage: Bacteria > Bacillota > Clostridia > UBA1381 > UBA1381 > Ornithomonoglobus > Ornithomonoglobus merdipullorum. The sequence continues at coordinate 29,067 of DVNB01000024.1, forward strand.
CGTTGGACACGGTATCGGCAGACTGATGCATGAGGATCCGAGCGTGCCGAATTTCGGCAAGGCCGGTCACGGCGTAAAGCTTGCGGCGGGAATGGCGCTTGCGGTAGAGCCGATGGTAACCGCGGGAGATTATCATGTGAGCGTGCTCGATGATGACTGGACCGTGGTGACTGATGACGGCAGTCTGGCGGCGCATTATGAGAATACGATCATTGTGACCCGAGAGGGCTGCGAGATCCTCACGCTGTAAGAGGTGTGCTATGGAATATTGTGTCGGACAGCTCGTCAGGTCGAAGGCCGGACGGGATAAAGGATCGGATTTTATCGTTTTAAAAGTTGAAAACGATTATGTCTATGTCGCCGACGGCAGTGTGCGCAGACTTGAAAATCCAAAAAAGAAGAAGCTTAAGCATGTGCAGCCAAGCGGTAAGATCGCGCACGAGATCGCGGACTTACTTGAGAGCGGCACACTTGAGAATTATATTATCAGAAATATATTGAAGCGGCTGAACTCATAAAGGAGCAGAGAATATGGCTAAGGATGACGTTTTGGAAGTTGAAGGCACGGTTGTTGAGACTCTGCCGAATGCGAATTTTAAAGTAGAGCTTGGAAATGGTCACACTGTACTGGCACATATTTCAGGCAAGCTGAGAATGAACTACATTAAGATTTTACCGGGCGATAAGGTCACGATGGAGATGAGTCCGTATGACCTGACACGCGGCAGAATAACATGGCGTTCCAAATAATATAAGCAGTAATACTTGGAGGTAATAAAATGAAAGTACGTCCGTCAGTAAAACCTATTTGCGAAAAGTGCAAGGTTATTAAGAGAAAAGGTAAAATCATGGTAATTTGCGAAAACCCGAAGCATAAGCAGAAGCAGGGTTGAGTTTCGCACCAATGGTTTTAAGAAACAACACTATTTTTTGATGATATCTTTATGGAGGTGTAGAAAAGTATGGCAAGAATAGCAGGTGTTGATTTACCGAGAGACAAGAGAGTTGAAGTTGGTCTTACTTATATCTACGGAATAGGCCTTAAGAGCAGTCAGAAGATACTCGCTCAGAACGGCATAAATCCGGATACAAGAGTAAAGGATCTTACAGATGCAGAGGTAAACTCTCTTCGTGAAACGATTGACAGAGAATATACGGTTGAGGGTGATCTGAGAAGACAGGTTGCTTTGGACATTAAGCGTCTGATGGAGATAGGATGCTACAGAGGCATCAGACACAGAAAGGGCCTTCCTGTAAGAGGACAGAATACCAAGAATAATGCAAGAACCCGCAAAGGTCCGGCAAAGACCATAGCAGGTAAAAAGAAATAATTAAGGAGGGACTACGTAAATGGCTAAAGTAGCAAGAAAAGCGACGCGTACACGCCGTCGTGACAGAAAAAACGTTGAAAAGGGTGCAGCTCATATCCGCTCGACCTTTAATAATACAATAGTTACAATCACTGACACTGCCGGAAATGCGATCTCGTGGGCAAGTGCGGGCGGTCTCGGCTTCAGAGGCTCAAGAAAGAGCACTCCATTCGCTGCTCAGACAGCAGCAGAGACAGCGGCGAAGGTTGCAAAAGAGCACGGAATGAAGACCGTTGAAGTTTACGTAAAGGGTCCCGGCGCAGGCCGTGAAGCAGCAATAAGAGCTCTTGAGGCAACAGGTCTCAGTGTAACGATGATAAAGGACGTTACACCTATTCCGCACAACGGATGCAGACCGCCGAAGAGAAGAAGAGTCTGATCAGTGAATTTGTATAGGAGGTTAATAGCATGGCAAGAAATATGCAGCCGATAGTTAGAAGATGCAAAACTCTGGGCATTGAGCCGTCGGTTATGGGATACGATAAGAGCACAAGAAGAAATCCGAAGCAGTCAAGGAAAAAGCAGTCGGAGTACGGCATTCAGCTCAACGAGAAGCAGAAGGTAAAGTTCATTTACGGAATTCTTGAGAAGCAGTTTGCAAAGTACTATGAGATGGCTAACAAGCAGGCAGGAATCACAGGTCAGAACCTGCTCCAGATCCTCGAGTCAAGACTTGACAACGTAGTATTCAGGCTCGGACTTGCAAATACACGTAAAGAGGCTCGTCAGCTTGTAAACCACGCACATATCCTCGTAAACGGCAAGAAGGTAGATATTCCGTCATACCTTGTTAAGCCCGGCGACGTTGTAAGCATCAGAGAGAAGAGCAAGTCATCGCCGAGAATAAAGGAAATAGTTGAGCAGAACGAAAAGAGAGTAATTCCGAAGTGGCTCAGTATGGACAAGAACAAGCTCGAAGGCAGAGTTCTTCAGCTTGCTGACCGTGACGATATAGATTACGAAGTAGAGGAACACCTTATCGTCGAGTTCTATTCAAAATAATAAGGCTTACCGCGTCCGGAAATGCGTATTTATATGCATTCCGGCTGTTTCGCGGAAAAGACGATTACACGTTACCCTCGGTAAGTGGATATGATATAAGTTTCAGATTGACCAAGCTGCAGGTCAGTTAAAGTGAAGAAGGAGGGTTCCGATATGATAGAAATGGAAAAGCCTAATATTGAGTGCGCGGAATTGAGCGAAGACGGAAAATACGGACGGTTTGTTGTAGGTCCGCTGGAGCGCGGCTACGGCACAACGCTCGGAAATTCGCTCAGAAGGATTCTGCTGTCATCGCTGCCCGGCGCTGCTGCCACCTCGATCAAGATCGACGGTGTACAGCACGAGTTTTCCACCGTTCCGGGCGTTATTGAGGATGTTACGGAAATGATCCTTAATATCAAAAAGATGGCGATCAAGCTTCATGGCGATGGAGTTAAGACTGTTTATATCGACGCAAAGGGCGCGCAGGAGATCACTGCCGGAGATATTAAATGTGACAGCGACGTTGAGATCTTCAATCCCGATCTGCATATCGCCACATTGAATTCGGACGCAAGGCTCTATGCCGAGATAACTCTGTCCAAGGGCAGAGGCTACGTTTCGGCGGAGAGAAACAAGGCTGAGCTTCAGCCTGTTATAGGCGTTATACCGGTAGACTCGATCTACACTCCTGTGACAAAGGTTAATTACACCGTGGAGAATGTCAGAGTCGGACAGTACACGGACCGTGAAGAGCTTACCGTTGAGGTATGGACTAACGGTACGATCAAGCCCGACGATGCTGTTTCGCTCGCAGCCAAGATAATGAATGAGCTCCTTATGCTCTTTGTAGATCTTTCAGAGGACGCAAAGAACACGGAGATCATTGTAGAGAAGGAAGAGAACAAGAAGGAGAAGGTACTCGAGATGACCATCGAGGAGCTCGATCTTTCGGTTCGTTCTTACAACTGTTTGAAGCGCGCTGGGATAAACACGGTAGAAGACCTCACGAACAAGTCGGAGGAAGACATGATGAAGGTGAGAAACCTCGGAAGAAAATCGCTTGAAGAGGTAATCAACAAGTTGAATGGATTAGGTCTTTACCTTAAGAAAGAAGAAGATTAAGGAGGAACGGTTATGCCGGGAACGAGAAAATTGGGTATGCCCACAGATCAGAGAAGAGCATTGCTCCGCAATCAGGTAACAAGCTTTCTTGAAAACGGAAAGATGACAACGACTGTTACAAGAGCTAAGGAGACAAGAAGCATGGCAGAAAAGATGATCACCCTTGGTAAGAAGGGTACGCTTGCTGCACGCCGCCAGGCTTTGGCATACATCACAAAAGAGGATGTAGTAACAAAGCTGTTCAGTGAGATTGCCCCGAAATATGCTGACAGAAACGGCGGTTATACAAGAATATACAAGCTTGGCGAACGCCGCGGCGACGGCGCTCAGATGGCTATTCTTGAGCTTGTAGACTGATTTTGATATACTAAGAAAGCGCATTCGGTGAATGCGTTTTTTTAGTATATTTTTTTTGTATCAAGCGAAAAATAGCAAAAACGGAGATTATATAAAAAACAATAATTATTATTGATTTTAGCTATTGACAAAGCTTATTATTTATGTTATATTAGTATTAACAGGTCAGTTAACAGAATATGTTCTGACAAAAACGGAAAGGAGACAATAAAAATGGCAAACAAATACGCGGGAACAAAGACGGAACAGAATCTCATGGCTGCATTTGCCGGAGAGAGCGAGGCACGGAACAAGTACACATACTTTGCAAGTGTTGCAAAGAAGGCGGGGTATGAGCAGATCGCGGCGCTCTTTTTAGATACGGCAAATAATGAAAAAGAGCACGCGAAGCTGTGGTTCAAGGAGCTCGGACTTCTGGGTGATACCGCAGAGAACCTGAAGGCTGCGGCAGCAGGAGAGAATTATGAGTGGACGGATATGTATGCCGGCTTTGCCAAGACGGCAGAGGAGGAAGGCTTCACAGCTTTGGCAGCAAAGTTCAGAATGGTAGCCGCGATCGAAAAGACACATGAGGAAAGATATCTCAAGCTGCTCAATAATGTTGAGATGCAGCAGGTATTCGAGAAGGCTGATGAGACGATGTGGGAGTGCAGAAACTGCGGACATCTTGTAATAGGCAAGAAGGCGCCGCAGGTATGCCCGGTATGCGCGCATCCGCAGAGCTTCTTCGAGGTAAGAGCAGAGAATTATTGATCGGAAAAACAAAAAATACGGCACGGCAAAGCGCACTGAGCTTTTCCGTGCCGTATTTTGCATTATTCAGAGATTGCCTGCTGTGCTTCAAGGCGTTTCATTATCCGCATCTCATGTATTATGAATATTGCGGTAACCACGAATGCTATAAAGTCCGCTGTAGGACCTGAATAGAGAACTCCGTCTATCCCGCCCATCACCAATGGCAGTAAGAGTATGAGCGGTATAAGGAAAAATACCTGACGCGTCATTGACAGCAGCAGTCCTTTGAGCGGCTTGCCTATCGCTGAAAAGAAGTTTGACGATATAAGCTGAACGCCGTTCAAGAGAGCCATGAACAGGAATATTCTCATAAATCTTATAGAGAATTCAAAGTATTGAGCATCGCCGGTCCCAAATATTGAAAGCAGCTGGCGCGGGAAGAATTGGAACATACACCATCCTATAAACGAGATCACAAGGTTGCAGATGATCGCGAGACGGTATATTTTACGAACTCTTGAATACTGCTTGGCTCCGTAATTGAATCCAACTATGGGCTGCGTACCCTGAGATATCCCTATTACTACTGCAAGCAGTATCGCGTTTGTTTTCATTACTATCCCGCACGCCGCAAGCGGAATATCAGTACCGTACGGTGAAAGCGCTCCGTAATATGTAAGCGAATTATTAAGTACGATCTGCACGAGTGTTATTGCAACTTGATTTAAAGAGCTGCTCATTCCGAGTGTAGCCGTTGTTATGCTCTCATGCAGGCTAAGCCTGAGATCACTCTTTTTGAGCCTGATGTGCTTGAAGCGGAATACATATGCGACTGCAAATATACAGGAGACGAATTGACCTATTATTGTTGCCCACGCTGCTCCTGCGACACCCATACCGAAGCTGAATATGAATATTGGATCAAGTATCGTGTTTATAACCGCGCCTATCAGCATACATACCATTGAATAATTCGGGCTTCCGTCAGCGCGTATCATATTGCTCATAACATTTGTCATTATAAGAAACGGCATTCCGAGGGCCGTTATCCCGGTGTAGCTTATGGCATACGGCATTACCTCATCTGTGGCGCCGAATGCTCTGAGGAGAGGCTTTAAAAAGATGAGCACCAATGCTGTGTATATGACTCCGCATAAGACCATAAGGCATATAGAATTCCCCGCTACCTTAGCGGCTTTATCAGGTCTTCCCGCGCCGAGGTTTAAGGAAAATCTTGAGGATGTCCCTATACCTATAAGAAGCGCTATGGCAAGACATATCGTTACAAGCGGATATGAAACGTTTGTTGCCGCATTGCCGAGATAGCCGACTCCCCAGCCTATGAATATCTGATCCACGATATTATACAGGGAGCTCACAAGCATAGCGATTATACTTGGGACTGCAAATTTTCTCAGAAGCACTCCCAATTTCTCGTAACCCAAGGGATTTTTCGTTTGTTCCATCATTATATATCCTTTCGCTTTTGATTATTGCGGAAACGAACGGTATTGCGTTCACGGTGGGAAGAGTGTTCCGCAAGACTTACTTTTTGATTATACACCATTGATTCAGTTTTTACAATATGATTTTGCAAAGAGCATAATACAAGCGTATAATTTGTCAAAATTGCGCATAGATTGCCGGTTTAAATTTATTCAAAAACATCAAAAATAATACTTGACAAAACACGTGCAGAGTGATAAAATATATAAGTCTGTTAAAGACATCCTTGCCCGCAAAGGTATTGCGGGACAAATGTCCATAAGGAGGTGTAATGAAATGGCTGAAAAGAAAATCAACAGCTATGAGACAATTTTTATCATCGATTCAACGTTGGAGCCCGATGCAATAACTGCTGAGAAGGACAAGTTCGTAAACCTTATCACAGCAAACGGCGAGATCGGCGAGGTTGAGGAGTGGGGTAAGAGAAAGCTTGCTTATCCGATCAACTTCAAGACAGAGGGCTACTATGTTCTCGTAAACTTCAAGGCTGACGTAGAGTTCCCGAAGGAGCTTGACAGAAGATACAGAATCGACGAGAACATTCTCAGAACGATCATCATTCGCAAGGATGAGGCGTGATCCGAAAGCGGTGAAAAGGTATGAATAAAGTTATTTTGGTTGGACGCTTAACAGCGGATCCCGAGCTGCGGCAGACGCCGCAGGGAGTTGAGACGACAAGATTTACCGTTGCCGTAGACAGAAGATACCGCAGGGATGGAGGTCAGCAGGCTGATTTCATAACATGCGTAGCATGGCGTCAGCAGGCAGAGTTCATTTGCAGATACTTTAATAAGGGAAAGCTTATAGGACTTGAAGGACAGATCCAGACACGCTCATGGGACGGACAGGACGGACGTCGTCAGTATGCTACAGAGGTACTGGTCGATAATGTAGAGTTCATAGGTTCGAAGAGCGAAAGCGGCGGAAATTCACAGGGCGCATACCAGTCCAATTTCGGAGGATACCAGCAGAGTGCGCCGGCACCTGCACCGACACCGGCACCGCAGCAGGCCGCCGATGATTCCGGTTTTATGGACCTGAATTTCGGTGATGACCTGAGCAGCGAGGACGATCTGCCGTTCTGATCGGCAGTCCGGTCCGGAGGATTATTGACGATAAAAATTGAAGGAGGAGAATTCCATGGCTGAAAGAAATGACAGACCGCAGAGAGCAAGAAGGCCGAAGCGTAAAGTCTGCATGTTCTGCGTAGACAAGGTTGAGCATATCGACTACAAGGATACAGCAAAGCTTCGCCGTTACATTTCGGAGCGCGGAAAGATAGTTCCGAGAAGGATCAGCGGAAACTGCGCAAAGCATCAGAGACAGCTCACAACGGCTATAAAGCGCGCAAGGATCATTGCATTGCTGCCGTTCGTAGCGGAATAAAGTATATTCAGAGATCGCTCACGCGGTCTCTTTTTTCATAGAAAAAAGGACTTTAGCAAAACTGATAAATATGGATTTTGCTAAAGCCCAGAAATGTTTTAAAGTTTTACAATGATCTCGTCCATAGTCCTTTTCGGAACATGAACATTGCCGTTCTCGTCAAAATAATACTTTATATCATCCTTGATGTCGAAAACATCGCCGCTCTGAGCGGGGATGCCGAGCCCGAGCAGGTATTTGACATCATATTTCTCGTCAAGCCCGAGCCTTTCCTTTATCTTGGGACGGTCTATCGCGCCGAGCCAGCAGCTGCCGATACCCAGCTCCTCCGCCTCAAGGCACATGCTCATGACCGCGGCTCCGCAGTCGCATTCGGTGTTTGCCGGGGGCTTTATAGAGCTGTCCGCGAGGACCGCGATAAATACGGCCGGACATTCTTCAAACGCCGGGTTCCAGTCAGAGAGATATCCGGCGTATTTTATGAGAGGAAAGAGGTCTCTGCGTTTCTGCTCATCCTCTATCACGGCAAATTTCAGCGGCTGCATGTTCGCGCCGTATGGCGCGAGACGGGCACAGTCGATTATTTTCATAATATCCTCACGGCTGACCGGCTCCTGCTTGAATTTGCGTATTGTGCGTCTTGATCTTGCGGCATCGTAAACATTCATTGTGTGTCATCCTTTCATATTTTGGTGTATCGGTAATGCGGGACTTTTCAGCCCTCTCTTATTATACCGTTTTTGTAACTCTATTTTATCACATTAAAAGAAAAACCGCAACATCTCTTTACAATTTGATTATTTTTTTGTATAATATATATATAGAAAAGCCGGATCGTAAGCCGGCACGGGAAAGGCGGCGATGAAAACGGAAACTCCGATATATACAAGGCTGAGCGAGTATCACAGAAAAGACAGGATATCGTTCGCGATGCCCGGGCATAAAAATCTGCGCGGACTGGTTCCGGATCTTCAGCGGTGTGACGTGACAGAGCTTCCGGCAACTGTGGATCTCCGTCACGAGGATGAATATGTGCGGCGGGCAAACCGGCTGCTGTCGGAATTTTACGGGTCACGCCGGAGCTTTATACTTACGGGCGGATCTACGGAGGGCGTGCAGGCGATGATCGCCTCGTCACTGAAACCGGGTGATATTTTGGCGGCATTTTCGGATTGCCATATAAGCGTTATAAATACCTGCGCCATATGCGGTTTCGGACTTAAACTGATCCCAACACGGCTCAGAAATGATTTTCTCGTGCCGTGCCCGCCTGAGGATCCGGAGATACCGGAAGGCGTTACTGCGCTGCTTGTCACGTCGCCGAATTATTACGGGATAACGGCAGACATATCGGGGCTTGCGAAAAAGTGCAGGGAAAGGGGCATAAGGCTTCTTGTTGATGAGGCGCATGGTGCGCATTTTACAGGCGAGTGCGGACTGCCGGTATCGGCGGTGCGGCTCGGCGCGGACATGGTATGTCAGAGCGCGCATAAAACACTCTGCGCTCTGACCGGCGCGGCTTATCTTCATATATGCGGTGATGGTGTGGATACTGGAAGGGTAAAGAGAGCGTTGATGTCGTTCGGTTCATCGAGCCCGTCGTACCCTATTGCCGCATCGGCTGACGCGGCGCGGGCTGTCCTTGCAGAGACGCGCTATGATGATATAATAGATGAGTGTGAGAAATTTTGCAAGGCATTGACGCATATGACAAAAATACGTGTGCTCGGCAATGATGATCCTACGCGCATAGTGCTCTGCTTTGCTGATTATGATATATCGGGCTGCGAGGTGCTCGCGCTGCTCTCGGACCGGTACGGCATAGATATCGAGATGGCAGATCAGATTAACATAGTCTTGATAGCAACTCCGTGGAATACACACGGTGACTTCATGAGCCTGTTCCGGGCGCTTCTTGATATCACGGAGCCGCTCGGAAAGAGGAAGACCGCGGCGGAAATACCTCCGTATGAGTGCGAGCGCGGCGTTATATATCCTGAAGAGGCATGGTTTTCTGATAGCGAGCAGGTGCCGATAGACGATGCGGAGGGCAGAACAGCTGCCGCGGTTGTCGCTGCATATCCGCCCGGATGCGCGGTGCTTGTACCGGGAACTGTCATAACGCGTGACGATATTGAATATATTGATCGTTTGAGAGCCTTGGGTATCGAGATCGCGGGGCTTGAGGACGGAAAGACAGAAGTGGTAAAATGGAAATGATCACGATCACCGGTGTCATTGAGAATATAATCTACTGCAACGATGACAACGGCTATGTAATATGTGAGGTCGACTCAAAAGAGGAGGGGCAGTTTTATGCTGTCGGATATATGCCTTCTCTTTCCGAAGGTGAAAGGGCAGAGCTTACGGGCAGCTGGGTGACCCATCCGGAATACGGCGAGCAGTTTAAGGTGGAGCTTTACAAAACTGTGATGCCGTCCGATGAGGAGTCGATAGTGAAATATCTCTCGTCGGGCGTCATAAAGGGAGTCCGCGAGGCAACGGCAAAAAAGCTTTATGCGGAATTCGGCAAGGATGTTTTCGATGTGATGATGACGGAGCCGCAGCGGCTTGCCAAGATAAAGGGCATAAGCGCCGACAGAGCGAATATGATATGCAAGTCGTTCTGCGAGCAGAGAGCGGTGCAGAGCATAATCATGTTTTTGCAGCAGTATAACATATCTCCGAATCTGGCGGTGAAGATAAATAAGATTTTCGGTGCGGACGCAGTGGAGAGGATAAAGCAGAATCCTTATTCGCTTGCCGATTCGGTCGAAGGCATCTCGTTCCGCACAGCGGACATGATCGGCTATAATCTAGGACATCCCAAGAACAGTCCGATGCGCATCCGCAGCGGGCTTATATATTTCATGAAGGAGGCTGCATATGCCTCAGGTCACACGTATCTTCCGAAGGAAATGCTGATCGATCACGCTGTCTATGAGCTCTCCGTGAGTGAGGAGGAGGTCGAAAGCGCGGCGGCGGCTTTGATTGCGGATCGAATCCTTTTTACGGACAGGATAGACAATACCGACGTGTACTATCTATACGGCTATTATCACGATGAGAAGTATATCGCGTCAAGAATGGTCAAAATGACACGGGCGGAGCATAAATATGCAATGACGGAGGAGAGAGCCGAGAGCGAGATAGACTCGTTTGAGACGGAACACGGTATAGTGCTCGCGGCGGAGCAGCGAAACGCCGTGGTAACGGCGCTTTCGGGAGGCTGCATGGTGCTGACCGGAGGACCGGGAACAGGAAAGACTACTACCATAAATACTATAATAGAGCTGCTTGAAAAGCTGAAACTCACTATAGCGCTCACTGCCCCAACGGGACGGGCTGCAAAGCGCATGACGCAGATAACCGGCAGAGAGGCAAAGACCATACATCGGCTCCTGGGAGCGCAGGAGGCGGGCCGCGGAAGCGTTTTCACACACGACGAGGATGATCCGCTGAAGGCGGACGTGATAATACTGGATGAGGCGAGCATGGTCGATACACAGCTGATGGCTTCGTTTTTAAAAGCGGTAAAGCCGGGTGGACGGGTAATATTTTCGGGAGACAGCGATCAGCTGCCGTCTGTGGGACCGGGCAACGTTCTGCATGATATGATAGGCTCGGGGACGATACCCGTTATAAGGCTCACCCAGATATTCAGACAGTCCGAGGAAAGTCTTATAATAATGAATGCCCACAGGATAAACAAGGGCGTGATGCCGGAGCTGCGTGATCACACAAAGGATTTCTTTTTTATGAGAAGGCAGGACCCCGTAAGCTCCGTAAACACTGTTCTTGAGTTGTATCAAAAAAGGCTGCCGGGAACCTACGGTATAGATCCCGCGGCTGATATACAGATACTCACGCCGATGAAAAAAGGGATGACCGGAACGGCGGAGCTAAACAGGCGCCTCCAAGCCGGAGTGAACCCGCCCGCAAACACGAAACGTGAATACAGCTACGGAAAGACCGTGTTCAGAGAAGGCGACAAGGTAATGCAGACGCGGAATAATTATGATATGCCTTATACTACGGAGGACGGAAAGAAGGGTACCGGGATATATAATGGAGACATGGGTACGGTCCATGCGATCTATCAGGATGATAAGTATATGCTCATAACGTTCGACGACGATAAAACGGTCGAATACCCGTTTACAAACCTTGACGAGCTGGACCTTGCGTATGCAATAACTGTACACAAGAGTCAGGGAAGCGAATTCCCGTTCGTGATAATGCCGGTGTGTTCATATATACCTATGCTTATGAGCAGAAACCTGCTATATACGGCTATAACGAGGGCGAAGCATATGGTGATACTTGTCGGAAGCGAAAAGACGGTGATGAATATGACGGCGAACAATTCGTATAATAAGCGCTTCACCGGACTTGAGGAACGGCTCAGAAAAGCTGATGCCGTAGCGGACGCAGCAGAGAAGGCGGAGGCTTTGGAGAGCGGGAAGGAAGGCATGCTATGAGAGGTAAGAGACGCATTTCAAAAATGGGACGGGCAGTGCGCTGCGCGATAAGATGCGCGGTGCTTTCTGTGTCTGCTGTTGTTGTCTCCTGCATATGGTTTGCGGCGGAGGTAAACGACCCGGACGGTTCGTTTATGCCTGTTCTTGCTGACGTGAATGATGATAACAGAGTTTATATCGAGACCGTTTATTCCGAGGATCTTATGAAGCCGAGCGGCGGCGGAAGCTTCGGGACCGAAAACGGTATGACCGCGTCCGAGACGGCTTTCGTAGCCGTTGCGGTGTATGAAAAGCTGATGGGGCTGCCGAGAAGCTATGAGACGTATTATATGATGATGGACGATTACATAAACAAAGCTCTCGAATACGGTGTCTGGCCGGTGATATCGGCATCGGGAGAGGAGCCCGTGACTAGGGAGGACGCGGCTGCCGTGCTGGCGCAGCTTGCCGAGGACGGCGGCGGAGCGGGTTATACAGAGCTTAAAAGCCTGTCCGGCTACGACTATGCCGCAAACGCGCTCAAGCTGTATAACCTCGGCATCACGCTTGACAAAAATGCCGCATATGCGTTTTCTCCTGAGATAGAGCTCAAGAGAGGCGAGATGGCGGAGCTGGTGACAAAGCTGCTGAAGCCCGAAACAAGGATGAGCATATCCATGCCCGATTACGAAGCGCTCCGCTCTGAGCTGGAGTCTATGATGTCAGGCTATGACGGTGACTGGTCCCTATTTTTCGAGGATTACGAGACGGGAAGCTCGTTTTCGATAAACAGCCATCAGGTGTTCTCGGCGAGTATAATGAAGCTCTTTGTTATACAGACAGTGTATCAGCGAATCCATGAAGGGCTGATGAGAGACAGCGAGGAGCTTGAGGAGCTTTTGTACAGGATGATAACCTACAGCGACAACGACGCATGGTATGCCGTCACTCGGAGAATAAGCGGCAGCACGCATTCTGCAGGCATGGCGATCGTTACCGACACTGCGGAGGATTACGGTTTTTCGGATACCGGCACATTCTATCTCGGTTATCAGGGAAATTACAATTATACGTCGGCAGACGACTGCGGAGCATATCTTGAGATGCTGCTTGACGGAGAGATCGTATCGCCCGAGTATTCAGAAAAGATACTTGACCTTATGAAGCAGCAGCAGATATTGTACAAGATACCTGCGGGAGTGCCGGATGATGTGCAGACGGCGAACAAGACGGGCGAGCTGGATTACATGCAGGGAGATGCCGCGATAGTCTATGCACCGTCCGGGACATATATACTTGTTGTGCTGGCTGATGATCTGACGAATGCGGGGAATGCGCAGGCGGAAATAAGAGAATTGTCGGAATATGTATATAATTACCTTAACGGATAGAAGGTAAAATAAAAAGGTTTACAAAACGTAACGGTTATGTTATAATAGACACATAAAAGAAGCAAAGCAGTATGGCAGGGAGATAATACATCGGAGCGGGCGTTTTGCCCGGATAATACGGAGGTACGATATGATAACAGATGAGAAAATAAAGTTTATTGAGTTTATGATGGAATCCGACGTTCTGCGTTTCGGAGATTTTGTTACGAAAAGCGGAAGAAATACGCCGTATTTTGTAAATACGGGAAATTACAGAACGGGCAGACAGATAGCGACGCTCGGAAAGTTTTATGCGGCTCTTGTAAAGGAGACGGTGGGAGACGGATTCGACTGTATGTTCGGACCGGCATATAAGGGTATACCGCTGGCGGCGGGCTGCGCTGCCGCGCTTTACAGCGAGTATGGGATAGATAAGCCGTATTTCTTTAACCGGAAGGAAGAGAAGGATCACGGCGAGGGCGGCTCGATAGTGGGTTATAAGCCGAAGGACGGCGACAGAGTTATAATAATAGAGGACGTAATAACCGCCGGGACCGCCATACGCGAGACGATGCCGGTATTGAGAGCGGCAGCAGACGTAGAGGTGAAGGATATGTTTATATCCGTAAACCGCTGTGAGGTGGGAACAACACCGGGGAAGACTGCCATAATGGAGGTAGGAGAGGATTTCGGAATAAACGTTCATGCGATAGTTACCGTAGAGGACATATATGAATACCTCAAGAGCAAGGAAGAGTATAAGGACATGATCCCGAAGATGGAGGAATACATGGCTAAGTATTGTATCATCTGAGCTTCGGGAAGCAAAGGAGGGCTTTATGAGTATAAAAAAATTGATTGCATCGGGTGCGGCTGTGCTCGGACTGTGCGCTGCATTCGCAGTTGGCGCAAGCGCGGAGGAGGACGTCGTTACGGTATTGGTCGATAACGTAAACGTTGTTTTTGATCAGGAACCGGTAATACTTGACGGCAGAACGCTTGTTCCGGCGCGCGCGGTTTTTGAGCGGGCGGGCGCTGAGGTCTCGTGGGATCAGGAGAGTCTGACTGCGACGATCGTAAGGGGCGATTATACCGTAACTATCACATACGGCGATACTGCGCTTTACAGAAACGGAGAGAGAATAGAGCTCGATATACCTGCCATAATGCTTGCAGACAGAATAATGCTGCCGGTGCGTGCCATCTCGGAGGCTATGGATTTTGCCGTTACATGGGACGGACATCACAGCATGGTTCTAGTGGCAACCAACGGTAAGCCGTACAGGGCATACGCGTTCCTGAGAACGGGTTTTCAGACGCTTGAGGACACGGCGGAGTTTTATTCAAACGGAACCGCGCTTGAAAACGGTATAGATCTCGATAATGACGGAACTCCGGAGACCGTCTCATTTTCGTCAACGCAGGATATGTCGGCGGTAACTACACCGGTGCTGTCGATAAACGGGATAGACTACACAGCCGGTCTGGGAAGCCTTACAAGCGCTTATTCAATCGCGGTGGTCGACATAGACGGAAGCGACTCCACGAAGGAGATAGTGGTGAGCGAAAACGGAGATACATTGACCGCTCATTTTTATAGATATGAAAACGGTATCCTTAAAGTGCTTTCAGACGGAAGCACGCCGTCCGTCATCTCTTACGCTTCAAAGCTTCTGTTCAGCGGTACCGGATATATCATATCGGATCTTGCGGGAACTTGCTTTGTCGATATAATGGTCACGGGCGGAGTTTACAGGCTTGAGGATCAGAGTGTTGAACTCTACAGGATGCGTTCTATCGAGAGCATCTACGGCAGGAATCTGTACCGTGTATATGATGACAATATGCTTTATCATGTTATATACACCGGCAGTTATACGGGCGGAAGCTATAAGGACATAACCGATACCGGGGTAATAAGCTCGGGGGATCTTCAGCAGTTTAAAATACTGGACGGATATGTGGATACCGATGATCCGAGATACATAGAGCTTTATATAGAGCTTCCTGACGGGACTACGGCAGTCATAAAACCGTATCAAACGTAAGAAAAAACAATTGGGCAGTGAACAAAGAAGATAACGAAGTGAGGAGGAGATCAATATTTTTAAAAGGATAACAGCCGCGGCTGCGGCAGCGCTTCTTTTCGGAATTCAGGCGTCGGCATATAATGTTGTGGATCTTCCGAATTCAATGATATTTGCCGATGCACTGGGGATCTTCGATGCGTCCGAGATCGCCTCTGCGACGATCTGCAACATGGATACGAATACTTATAAAAACCTGAGTACCGAGGAGATAAACGAGTTTTACGAAACGGCGAGCGCAGTAACGGTATGGAGGAAGATAAATCCGACACCTTTCCGCGGCACGTGCGTTAATTTCACGACGGTGGACGGGACCAATATAAGCTACTATTTTGAATCCGGAGTTCAGATAGGCACGTATGGGGTGGATAATTATGTCTGCTATATGCCCGCAAAAGAGGATGCGGCGGAGCTTTCGTATCTTGAGACAGAATTCCTGGATGCGGAGGATAAATACGGCGGAACGCTCTGGAATGTGAGCACCGCATGGGATTTTCTGAAGCTTCCGCAGGATCCGTGGGCAATACCCGAGATACAGGTAGCTGCGGCAAGGTCGCTTGTGCCGTATGAGTTTACTGACAAATACAATGATAATATAACGAGAGAGCAGTTCGCAGTCCTGCTTGAAAATACGATCGTGGTAGCGGGCAACTATGCCAATATGAACGCGTATATGAATGAGGCAGGTATAAGCTATATTCCGGGCAGATTTTCCGACTGTGCCGGCAGGAACGAGGCCATCGACAGACTTTGTGCCGTCGGCGTCATAAGCGGCAGGTCCGATACGGAGTTTGCGCCTGACGGAGCGGTGTCAAGGCAGGAAGCGGCAGCTATGATAACGCGTGTTGCCGACCTGTTTATGTATGTCGGTACAAATTATACGATAGAGAGTACAGATGCCGACTCTGTGGATGAGTGGGCAAGGTTCTATGTGAACTGGGTCGCGGACAAGGGGATAATGTCCGGCGATGATCAGAACAGGTTCGATCCTCACGGCTCTCTTACCGTGCAGCAGGCGATAGCGTCGATAAACAGGTTATATAACCTTATCACATATTGGGAAAGCTGATGATCGGCGGCCGCGGAGGTCGAACTCCGCGGCTGTTTGCTTTGTACAGGCATCGGCATAAATTTATACGAGGAGAGATGAAATTGAAAATTGGCGGTTTGGAGCTCGAAAATAATATCTTTCTGGCACCGATGGCGGGGATAACGGACAAGCCGTTTAGAGAGATATGCAGAGGCTTCGGTGCCGGGATGGTCTACAGCGAGATGATCAGCGCAAAAGGGCTGCATTATAATGATAAAAAGACGGCGGAGCTTATGGATATGAGCGGAGAGAATCCGTGTGCCATACAGATATTCGGTTCCGAGCCGGAGCTGATGGCGGAAATAATTCCGAAGGTCATGGAGTATAAGCCGGATGTAATAGATATAAATATGGGATGCCCGGCTCCGAAAATAGTAAATAACGGAGACGGGAGCGCGCTTATGAAAACGCCCGAGCTCATGGGAAGGATAATGCGCGCGGTATCCGAGGCGTCTCCGGTACCGGTCACTGCAAAGATAAGAAAAGGCTGGGAAGAGGATAATTCTCTTGAGTGCGCGAAGCTTCTTGAGGAGAACGGCGCGGCGGCGGTGGCTGTCCACGGCAGGACCAGATGTGAGTTCTACAGCGGAAAAGCCGATTGGGATGTCATAAAGACGATAAAGAGGGAGCTGTCTGTTCCGGTGATAGGAAACGGCGACATCTTTTGCGCTGAGGATGCGGTGAGGATGTTTGAATATACGGGCTGTGACGCCGTTATGGTAGCCAGAGGAGCAGAGGGGAATCCGTGGATCTTTGCTCAGATAAACGAGCTGATCGAGACAGGATGTGTAAAGACAAGCCCGAGCCCGGCTGAAAGGCTCGATCAAGCGCTGGAGCACACAAGACGGCTTGTTGCGGAAAAAGGCGAGAGCCGCGGGATGAAGGAGGCGAGAAAGCATATCGCATGGTATATAAAAGGAATGCGCGGCGCTTCAAGACTCAAAACGGAGATATTCCGCATTGGTGATTATGCTGTGATGGAGTCTGTTTTGAAGAGCTATATTGATGATTATTTATAAATCTTAAAAAATATTGTTAAAGATATTGAAAAAAAATAATTTTTTTGGTACAATAAAATTTAATCAATACAATACGGCGGGGCCGTCGGATCCAACAGATGCGGATGGCGCCGGATGCATAAATATATACGAATACAACACAACGAGAAAGGAGCAAAGAGTATGGATAAGTTCGGAAAAGAGGGTCTCACCTTTGATGATGTGCTGCTGATACCTCAGGCATCGGATGTTACACCGAATATGGTTGATCTCAGCACACAGCTTACAAAGAAGATCAGGCTTAACGTACCGTTCATGAGTGCGGCTATGGATACCGTAACGGAATCCAAAATGGCTATAGCGATTGCCAGAGAAGGCGGTATCGGCATAATTCATAAGAATATGACAATAGCTGAGCAGGCATCGGAGGTAGACAAGGTCAAGCGTTCTGAAAACGGAGTTATAGCAAACCCGTTCAGTCTTACAAAGGATCATACTTTAAAGGATGCGGACGAGCTCATGGGCAAATACAGGATCTCGGGTGTGCCTATCGTTGACGATGACAACGTTCTTATAGGTATAATCACCAACAGAGACCTCAGATTTGAGACTGATTTTACAAAGAAGATCGAGGCCGCGATGACGGCGGATCATCTCATAACGGCTCCGGAGGGCACAGGACTCATGGAGGCGCAGCAGATCCTTTCTCGGCATAAGATAGAAAAGCTTCCCATAGTTGATGAGGGGAATCATCTCAAGGGGCTTATCACTATAAAGGATATAGAAAAAGCAGTACAGTATCCGAATTCGGCAAGAGATGCGCAGGGCAGACTTCTTGCCGGGGCTGCGATCGGAGTTACAGACGACTGTCTCCAGAGAGTGGAGGCGCTCGTAAATGCCGGAGTCGATGTTGTAGTTCTCGATTCGGCGCACGGTCATTCACAGAATATCATCAATAAGGTAAAGGAAGTAAAGGCTGCATATCCGGATCTGGATGTGATCGTCGGAAACATTGCCACAGCGGAAGCGGCAAAAGCGCTTATAGAAGCCGGTGCCGACTGCCTGAAGGTAGGCATAGGACCCGGATCGATTTGTACCACAAGAGTTATAGCCGGTATAGGCGTGCCGCAGATAACGGCTATATACGATGTATGCACCGAGGCGAAGAAATACGGTATCCCGTGTATCGCCGACGGCGGTATCAAATACAGCGGCGACTGCGTAAAGGCTATCGCGGCGGGGGCAGATGTTATAATGATGGGAAGCCTGCTTGCCGGCTGCGATGAGAGCCCCGGTGAATTCGAGATATTCCAGGGCAGAAGATTCAAGGTATACCGCGGAATGGGGTCTCTGGCTGCTATGGAGAAGGGTTCAAAGGATAGATATTTCCAGACCGGTTCAAAGAAGCTTGTGCCGGAGGGCGTAGAAGGACGAGTTCCCTACAAGGGACCGCTTTCGGATACGATCTATCAGCTCGTTGGCGGACTCAGAAGCGGTATGGGCTATTGCGGGACCCATACGATACAGGATCTCAAGGAGAACGGCAAGTTCATAAGAATAACCGGTGCAGGACTCAAGGAATCGCATCCGCACGATATATATATTACGAAGGAAGCACCGAATTACAGCTACAATACACAGGGTTAAAGAATACATACGAAGGCGTCTGTTTCTCAAACAGGCGTCTTTTTTACACGGAATTGATCTTTGGAGCGGTCTTTTTGCAGATGACATATTTACGGCTGTAAAATTTGTAAGACCGCACAACCAAGCCATTTGTGGATGATATTATTACAATGCTTAAATACTCCGTAGCAACATTGTAATAATTATAGTCAAACAATCATGAATTTGTCCAAAATGCCACTAAAATTTTATCCGATAACTCAGCACTTTTTTCATACCGAAGAAATTACAAGGCAAAAAATATAAGATATGACCGGATTTTGACTGTGAATGTAACAAGACTGCAATATAACTCGCGTAATATTACATTTGTGTTACGCAATTTATTAAGCAAAACTGAAGAAGTCCGTAATATTTTCGTAACTATTTGAAAAAAAGGCTTGACAATGCGGCAAATTAATGATACAATACCACTTGTAGACCGAAAGAAAGACTAATATACGTAAAGATCAAGTAAGACATATCGGAAAAGAACATTACATCGGAAGATCATATCAGTTTATTATATCAAAGGCAAGAGACTTAAAGTATCACGAAGCGAAACGGAGTTCGGGAGCTGGCTTCCGGACGCAGGTCAGAAATCCTTCGCATCGGGCGAAGGAGAAAAGGAGAGATTAATTCTTTATGAAAATCGTACACAAAATGATTCTCGGTGCAATTTCATTATCCGCCGTTCTCGGAACATCGGCAATGGCTGCTGATCTCAGCGGCTGGGCTATATCCGGATATCAGGCGGCAAGTGAAGCGGGCTTGGTTTCATATTCGGTTGTATCGAACAACTTAAAGGATTCCATCACTCGTGAGGAGTTCTGTGAACTTGCAATGAATTTGTACAAAAAGCTTACCAATGAAACAGTACCGGTACCTGCCGGATCGCCCTTTACGGATACCGACAGCGTTGCGGTAGCGCAGGCGTATAATTACGGCATAGTACAGGGCACGGATGATAACACATTTACACCGGACAGATTGGTAACAAGAGAAGAAATGGCGAAGATGCTCGTAAGCACTTTGACCGCAAGCGAGGTTGTATTCAACATTGCCGACGGAGCGGACACGTCATATGTCAATAGCTTTTCGGATGGTGACGAGGTAAGCTCGTGGGCGATGTCATCTGTAAACACCGCACTCAATTACGGACTTATAACAGGTGTTACTGAGACCACGCTGGAACCGCTGGAGGCTACTTCCAGAGAACAGGCTATAGTAAGTGTAAACAGATCGTATTCACAGTTCAGTGCGTCGCCGTATTCGGTAGCCGAGATACCGCAGATAATACTGCCGGAGGACGGCGCAGATATAACTACGGAAAGCTTTGAGGTTAAGTGGAGCGGCACTGAAAATGCTGTGTCATATCACGTTATAATCAAAGATTCTTCTGCTGAAGCAGTGCTTTTAAAGGATGTTGATACCAATTCGATAACTGTTACAAGCAGTGCTTTGTCGAAGGGAGACTACTCCATAACAGTCGGAGCTGTGTTGCAGGACGGCTCGGAGGTGTACAGCCTTCCTATTGATTTCTCATACTCCTATGGAAAGGCAGCTGAAAGATCGGCTGTAAAGGCTGAGTACAGCTCATCCGATCCTGTTATGCAGAGCATTTTGGACACGGCTGCAAGCTACTTGGGAACACCGTATGTGTGGGGCGGTACGTCACCCGACGGATTTGACTGCTCGGGATTTGTTCAGTACGTGTACAGCCAGAACGGCTATAGCCTCACAAGAACTACATATACACAGTGGGATAACGACGGTACATTTGTTTCAAAGAGCGAACTTCAGCCCGGCGACCTTGTATACTTCGGTTCGGGCGGTTCACCCACCCATGTCGGTATCTATGTAGGTGACGGAATGATGATCCATTCACCGAGCACGGGTGACGTTGTAAAATATTCGACGATCGAGAGCGGATATTACAGCAATAATTATATGGGTGCAAAGAGAATTGTAAACTGATCGGTCTGCTAAAACTGCCGCGGAAGCGGCAGTTTTTATTTTCCGCATGGTTTCGATTTGCAAATACAGAGAACAGGAGAGCTGCTTTTATGATAGTTGGACTTAAAAACGCGATACTGCATATACTCGATGTCACGTCGGGGATAAATGTGTATTCAGACGAGCTCTTGGATATCGAGAGCGCGGAGATAAATAATTTTATAACGAAGCATATTGAAAAGATATACGACTCCGCATCGCTGAGGCCTGCCGAATTCAAGCCTGCGAGCGGTTTTAGAGCCAAGATACGCGAATACGCGAACGGGGACATATCCTTTGCGGATATGTCCAAAAATGCCGCATTGCGCCTTCAGGAGGCATATGCCCATGAGGCGGAGCCAAAATCGTGTGATATAATCGTATGCGAGTTCGTGACGAACGACAGGGATATGATAGGCATATTGAAATGTGACAACAGTACCGGTATGACGCATACCGTAGTTCAGGACGGGGAAAAGGTGCTGAACAATATGATAAATCATTACGCCATCCTGCCGCCCGTGAGCAAGAAGATCGCGGAGTGCGCTTTTATAGACACTGAAACGGAAGAGGTCAGATATTCGGGAAAGAAGCATAAGATAGACGGAGAGACGGTGGATATAATAGCCGAGCTGCTCCTGGAATGCGAGTATGAGATATCGCCGAGAGAGAGCGTGAACACGGTCACCAGGACCGCGAAAAAGGTAGCTTTGGAAAACGGTGCCGATACCATTGAAGCGGCGGCAAAGATAAAGGAGTACGTCACAAAGAGCATAGAGGATAACAATTTTGAATTTATCGATACGGAAGCCGTTGCGGAAGCGGTGTTCGAGGGACTTCCGGCTATGCGTGAAGAGTTTTCGGAGAAGATAGAGAAGGCCGGCGTGCCGAAGAAGGTAGAGGTAAATCAATATATAACGAAAAAGATGACCTCTAACGTAAAGCTTTCGACTGACACCGGAGTGGAGCTGTCGTTTCCTCCGGAGTATTACAGAAACCCGAAGTATATGGAGATAATAACGAACGAGGACGGGACGCTATCCATAAAGCTTAACAACATAACAGAGCTGCACTGACGGATGAGTTACATAAAGTTATTGACATTACAATACCGATAGGGTATAATATTTATGTAAATGCTGCGGGAACGGAGGAGATCCGATGAAGGAAGAGATAACTGCGGGCGGAAAGGAATTCGTGTTCGCAATGATATGGGCGGCGATCCTGTATTTTGTATGCTGGATAGTCATGTCGCTCTTTTACAGCTACGCGTTTGTAGGCGGTATAATTGCCGTTATAATATTTGCGGTATATGGTTTTTTGATATTGACACATTATACCGCGAGATTTTCATATTCATTAAATGACGGTATCCTGCGTGTGAACAGAACGATAGGAAAGCGGAACAAGGAAGCAGAGATAAACTGTGCTGCTATAGAGGGCGCGTATTACGGATACAAGCCGATGTCGTTTCCGAAAAAATGTATGAGCATGAGGATGAGCATACTCAATAAAAAGCGGTCTTTGTATATCGAGTACAGAGATAAGGCAGGCGGGCTTTGCGGTATAGTGATAGAACCGTCCGAGAAGCTCCGGAAGAAGATAATCAAGCAGAAGGATAAGGGTAGAAACGATGACTAAAATAATAGGAGTAAGATTTAAGCCTGTAGGCAAGATGTACTATTTCGATCCGCTCGGCTTTGATATAAAAAAGGGCGACAGCGTCATAGTGGAGACCAGCAGGGGCATAGAGTACGGCGAGGTAGTGCGGGGCGTGATGGATGTAAGCGACAACAGCGTTGTTAAGCCTTTAAAAGGCGTCCTGAGAATGGCTACGGACGAGGATGTAAAAAGACATATAGAGAATAAGGAAAAGGAAAAAGAGGCATATAAGATATGTGTTGAAAAGATAAGCGAGCATGGCCTTGAAATGAAGCTGATAGAGGTCGAGTACGCATTCGACCGCAACAAAATATTATTCTATTTTACGGCGGACGGACGAGTTGATTTCAGAGAGCTTGTAAAGGATCTGGCTGCCGTTTTCCGCACAAGGATAGAGCTTCGTCAGATAGGCGTGCGTGACGAGTCAAAGACACGCGGATCCATCGGGATATGCGGCAGGAGTCTATGCTGCTCACAGTTTCTTGACGAGTTTGTGCCGGTGTCGATAAAGATGGCTAAGGAGCAGGGTCTGTCACTTAACCCTTCAAAGATCT
The DNA here is from genome assembly GCA_018714695.1 of Candidatus Ornithomonoglobus merdipullorum. Classification (GTDB taxonomy): domain Bacteria; phylum Bacillota; class Clostridia; order UBA1381; family UBA1381; genus Ornithomonoglobus; species Ornithomonoglobus merdipullorum. Next base: position 52,408 of record DVNB01000024.1, read on the forward strand.
CCGGGACATGCGGAAGGCTCATGTGCTGTTTAAAATACGAGCAGGACACCTACGAGGCTCTTATAGAAGCGTCTCCGAAGGCAGGAGCAAAGGTTATGACCCCGGATGGCGAGGGTACCGTTGTAAGCGTTGCGCTGCTGCGGGGAAAGGTGCGCGTCAGATTCGGCAGTGACGATGATATGACGCAGAAGGATTACGATGTTTCGGAAATAAATGCCGGAGCCGGCAATGCCGTGAAAAGCGCTGTCCCGGATGAGGACGATATGTATGACGAGACAGAGCCGGAAAGGATCCATGAGGAACCTGAAAAGCCCGAGAAGAAAAGGGAAGCCGGGGGCGCGCGCGATAAAAGAAAGCCGCGGGGCGGCAGGCAGCAGGGGAACAGACAGAAGACCGGTCCGGCTGAGAAAGACGGCTCGGCGGAGCGGATCCGCGGCAGAAAGAGCTTCAAAGGCAGACCGAAGGGAAGTAAAACGGAACAGCGCTGATGTGTTGAAATTCACTAAAATTTTGACAGTTATACGCCTAAAGATTATATTGACAATAAAAAATAAAAATAATTTTTATTTTACACTTGAAGTTCTGGCGGATAGGTGGTATAATCAAGATAGACGAAAGTCTGCAATAATTCTTTCAGGAGGTAATAGCCATGGCTTACAAAATTGATGCGGATACATGCATCAGCTGCGGCGCATGCGCGGCTGAGTGTCCGGTAAGTGCGATCTCGGAAGGCGACAGCGCATACGTTATAGATGCTGATACATGCATTGAGTGCGGCGCATGTGCAAGCGCTTGCCCGGTTGGCGCACCGGCGGCTGAATGATTCAATATTGGGAAGGGGCGGCTTTTGGTGTTTCCGATGCTTGCGGGAGACATAAGGACGCCCCTTTTACTTCTATCCGCATTATTTTGCAGCTGCTGTCCGATATCGGGCGGTGAAACGGCTGGGGTATATCGTTATTGCAGTTGATGCTTTGCTGCGGAGCGCGGACTCGATCGGCCCGCGTCCGCGGAATAAATGTTTTGCGTATATTTGATGAAAGGATTCTTATGTTTGGGAAGTTTGGAAGGAAGATCGTATCGTTGACGGCTGCCGTAACGCTGCTTGCAATGCTTGTCGGATGCAGCGACAGCGTTATAGTTCAGGAGGAGGTCAAGCGCAGGGAGTCCACGGGTGAAACGTGGACCGTGATGATATATATGTGCGGATCGACTTTAGAGGAGGACCACGGCAGGGCGAGCGAGGTGCTCGGATCGCTGTCATATGATCTGCCGGAGAATATAAACGTGGTCGTGGAGACCGGCGGAAGCCGCAAATGGAATACCGAGGATATATACAGTGAGTATATTCAGGATTTTGAAGTACAGAAAAACGGAATAAGGCTTGTAAATCAAAAACCTTCACAGAATATGGGAAGCTCGGATACTCTGCGCGACTTTTTTGAATGGGGGATGGATATGCATCCCGCAGAAAATTATATCGGAGTTATATGGGATCACGGCGGAGGGCCTATGGGCGGCGCCGCATATGATTCAAACAATGAATTTGACAGCCTGAAGCCGGAGGAGATAAGGGACGCGTTGAGCGGACTGGACTCCGGGCTTGATATAATAGGATTTGACGCGAGCCTTATGTCAAATCTTGAGACGGCGTCGGCTCTGTCATTGTATGCCGATTATCTTGTCGCGTCTGAGGATGTTATGCCAATGAGCGGCTGGGATTACAGAGCGCTGTTCGACTATATATCAAATAACCCGTCGGCGTCATCGGCAGAGGTCGGGGCAGCCATTTGTGACGGCGTGAAAAATATTGCCGGTGAGCACGAACGCGAGCTGGTATCTATGGCGGTCACAGATCTTGCCAATATAACAACGCTTACCTTGGCGTTTGACGGTATGGCGGAGGTCATGGTAAACGCCGCGGACAGCATAGAAGGGCTTTGGGATATCTCATATGCGATGAACGAGCTTGAATATCTCGGGGGCAATTCGCAGTGGGAAGGATATTCAAATCTTATAGATCTCGGAGAACTGACGAATGTGGTCACTGAGCAGGTGGGAAGCCCGGCTGCAAATATAGCAAACGCAATAAGCAGCGTAGTGGTATATAGGGCGATGAGTGATTATCACAACATGTCGGGCGGTCTGAGCGTGTATTATCCGCACCACCGCGAGACGGAGGAGATCTCGGAGTATCGTGATATATGCATGAGCGCGAACTACATGGAGTTTATCGAGAAGCTGTGTATAGATACCGAGATAGAAGGAAGGCTAAATAATTTTGAGGATGCCGGAGCATGGGCGGAGTACAGCGAGCTGTCGAAGACGAACACCATGAGCGCCGATACGAACGCCAATGGAATGTATGTGCTCGAGGCGGCTCATCCGGAAATAATAACGCGCGCCGGTGTGAATTTCTATATGTACAGCGCCGATCATCAGGGTTATCTGTATCTTTACAGGGATTATAACACGAAGTACGATGCGGAGAGCGGCGGATATGTTTACGAGCCGTCCGGAAGACTGCCGAGACTGAACAGCACACCTGTGGCGATGTATCTTGTAAGTCAGAATACATGCTTTGACCTCTATTCTATCCCGGTCATATACGAGGGCGAAAGAGCGAATATACGTGTGACCAGATCGAAACAGTCCGATAATTACGGAGAATATACGATACTTGGGCTCTGGAGGGGTGTAGATCCCGAATCAGGCATGGCGGACAGGTGGTATAAGCAGCTCAGTAGCGGAGATGTTGTAACGCCGATATACGAGATGTACGGCGGAGAGAATGGAGCTTATGTTGAGGGCGGCGATATCCGCATAGGCTTCACCGGCGCGAAGATCACCGAAAATCTTATGGACGACGGTGATTATATAGTATCGTATACCGCGGAGGATCTTTACGGCATCACGTATGAATGCGATACGAACAACCTGACCTCAACAAAGGGAACGATCAGGATAATGAATTATTAAATACTCCCGCTTTTGCGGATAAATACGGAAGGACATATATATGAGAAGGCTTATGGCAATTTGGGCAGGAAAGCTTCTTACGGCTGCGGGCAGGCTTGCAGGGAAAAAATCATCTGCTAGCCCCGGAGCCGTCGCGCTTAAGCTCTGCCCGACGCTTATAGACGATGTAAACAAACGCGTGCGCAGGAAGGTGATAGTCACCTGCGGAACGAACGGAAAAACGACAACAAACAACCTAATGTGCTCTGCGCTCGAGGCGAAGGGATACAAGGTGCTCTGCAACCGTCTCGGCGCCAATATGACGAGCGGTATAGCCACGGCATACGTTCAGGCTGCCGATATATTCGGCAGATTGAGCGCGGATTATGCGTGCCTTGAGATCGACGAGGCGTATACCCCGATAGTTTTTAAGCGTATAAAGCCGGATATAATGATTATAACGAATCTGTTCAGGGATCAGCTCGACCGTTACGGCGAGATAGATATAACCATCGACATCCTAAAGCGCGCCATAGCCGAGGCGGGCAGGGTAAAGACTGTATTGAATGCCGACGATCCGCTGTGTGTGCAGTTCGGGAGAGAGGAGAATGCCGATCCGGTATATTACGGTATCTCTGAAAAAGTCCTGCCGCAGACGGACGATACGAAGGAGGGCAGGTTCTGCCCGATATGCGGCGAGGAGCTTGATTTTAACTTTTATCACTACAGTCAGCTCGGTGATTACAGATGCCCGAAATGCGGCTACAGCCGTCCCGCGCCGGAGTATGACGTGAGAAATATTTCTCTTAAGACACCTATGAGGTTTACGATAAACGGTGAGCCCATGGAGGTTAATTATAAGGGCTTTTACAATATATATAATCTGGCTGCCGTGTACGCCGCTCTCGATGCGGCGGGCGAGAGCACCGATGATTTTGAAAGGGTGCTGGAAAGCTACAAGCCGCAGATAGGCAGGATGCAGGAGTTTTCATTCAATAAGCCTGTGATACTCAGTCTTTCAAAGAATCCTGCCGGTTTCAATCAGGCTATAGCTACAGTCAATACGGACGACAGGAAAAAGGACGTTATAATCGCTATAAACGACCTCGCAAACGACGGGCGCGACGTTTCATGGCTCTGGGATGTCGATTTCCACAAGATAGAGAATGAAAAGCTCAAAAGGCTCATTACGACAGGCATACGCGTCTATGATATAAGTCTGAGGTTCAAATATGCCGATATAGAGGTGGACATGATGACCGACAGCATGAAGGCTGCCGTGACCTCGGCGCTTGCGGATGACAGCGAGGTCGTGTATATACTTGTTAATTATACGGCTCTCTATCCGACGGAAGCAGTATTGAAGTCGCTTGAGGGAGGAAAACGGGATGAGTGATATGAAGATAAAGATAATGCATCTGTATCCCGATCTCCTAAACCTGTACGGAGACAGGGGAAATATAGAGTGCCTGAAAAGAAGGCTCATATGGAGAGGGATAGATGCCGAGGTCGTGAGCCATACATGTGACGACAGCGGCTTTGATCTGTCGGATGTCGATATACTCTTTCTCGGCGGCGGTTCGGACAGGGAGCAGAAGATAGTATGCTCCAGGCTGCTTGAGCATAAGGCGGAGATAAGCGGATTTGCCGAGAACGGCGGTTCGATAGTTGCCGTATGCGGCGGATATCAGCTGCTCGGACGATACTACAAGCTTGAGGATGAGACCATAGAGGGCCTGGGCATACTTGATATATATACGGAGCAGGGCAGCAAGCGGCTGATCGGGAACATAGTTCTCGAGTCCGAGCTTGCGGGCGGATACATCGTTGGATTTGAGAATCATGGCGGAAGAACTCACATAGGCTCTCATAAGCCATTGGGAAAGGTCGTTTACGGGCACGGCAACGACGAGACGTCGGGTGCGGAAGGTGTCGTGTATAAAAATGTTGTCGCGACGTATCTTCACGGCCCGCTTCTTCCGAAAAATCCGAAGCTCTGTGACCATATATTAAAAAACGCGCTGATCCGTAAATACGGCGGAGGAGTGGAGCTTGCTCCGCTGGACGATGAGCTTGAGAATAAGGCAAACGAGTATATAGTGAACAGATTTGTAAAGAAATGAACGGACAAACGTAAACAAACTATAAATTATGGGGGGATCTTGTTGACAGTATCCCCCTTTTTATTATAGTATATAAAAAGCACAAAACATATAACCGGGACGCTGCAAGTCGACAGATATACAGCAGCCCGAGCTTTGTTTGCGGATAGGACTGATATAGATGCATATTGTAGAACAATTGAATAAAAAAATCGGCGGAAAGCTGTCGGCAAAACGGAAGGCGATACTTGCGGGAGCGTGTGCCGCGGCTGCGGTACTATGTGTTTTGCTGTACGTTTCCGTTGAGACGTATAACGACGGCTTGGAGGTCGAGAACGGCACGGGCAGACTCGTGACAAGATTCCCGATATACAAGGACAGCGTCTTTTCCGGCTGGGAGCCTGACACGGGAATACTGCTGTCGTGGCATGATAAAACGATAGAGATCGGAGAAGAGAGCGAGGTCTCGCTGGGCGGCGTGCTCTATCCGGTAACGACAAGGGACAGAACGCTCGAGTACAGCTCGTCAAACAATGATATCGCTGAGGTGGACAACGAGGGAAACATTACGGTGAAGAATCCGGGCAGTGTTGAGATAACCGTGAGCAATGAATATACGGGACAGAGCTCCAAGGCGTATCTGCAGGTCGTACAGCCCGTAGAGGACTTCTTTCTGCAAAAGAGCACCATAACTCTTTACACCACCGATACCGGCGTAAGGCTTGCGTCCGAGGTGGTGCCGGATAACGCGTCGAATACGGCTGTACAGTGGTATTCGAAGGATACCGATATAGTGGAGGTAGATCAGACGGGAAGGCTCAAGCCGATAAATACGGGTATGACGGAGGTAGTTGCAAGGACCACCGACGGCGGCTTCACGGGCAAATGCTTTGTAAATGTTATAGAAGAGGTAATAAAGGCAGAATCGGTAACGATACAGAACAAGGAGGATGTGCAGCTGAGCCGCGGCGAAACGTGGATCGCGGCAGTTTCTGTGCTGCCGTCCAACGCGAAAAACAAAACGGTAAGCTGGTCCTCCGACAATGAGGATGTCGCCACTGTCACGCAGACCGGAAAGGTCACGGCAGTGGGCGCCGGAACGGCGGTAATAACCGCCCAAAGTCCGGACGGACCGTCCGACACGGTCGAGATCACCGTAAGCGGAACGGGCAGCGGAAATGTTATCGATATGAACGGCACAGGCGCTTCCGAGGGCGGTGTTACGTATGTTACGTATGACATGACGCTCGAGGATATGGCGGCGCTGCAGATGACGCTCAGCCCCGCACCCAAGAACGGCTCGGGAGGCGGCGCGTCGCTTGAGGATGTAACTGACTATCTTGACCCGAACCAGTTCTCCGCAGGCGCGTACAAGTATCAGTTCCTCGATCTTTCACATTATAACGGTATAAGCGAGGATGAGCTGAACGCATATCTTGAGAACAAGGGAATACTCCGCGGTCAGGCTGCGGCGTTTATAGAGGCGGCAAGGACGTATAACATAAGTGAGATATATCTTGTGGCGCATGCGTGTCTTGAGACCGGAAACGGAACATCACAGCTCGCATCGGGAGTTGAGGTCAACGGCGTTACCGTGTATAACATGTACGGAATAGCGGCATACGACAACAGCGCGCTCTCGTCAGGCTCGCAGAAGGCATACAAGGAGGGCTGGACCAGCCCCGAGGCGGCGATAATAGGCGGAGCCGCATGGATAAGCGAGTATTATATAAACTCTGCTGACGGGCGCCAGAACACGCTCTACAAGATGCGCTGGAATCCCGATAACCCGGGTGAGCACATGTATGCGACCGATATAGAATGGGCAGTGAAGCAGGCGGTAATAATAGATAGACTCGCCTCGCAGTTCCCGGACGCGTCATTCGCATATGAGATACCGGTATACAGCGGCTCGAACGCTGCGGTGATAGAGGAATGAGAAAATAAAATATTCCAAAAGCTAAAAGACTCAAGCTTACATTTTCAAGCTTGAGTCTTTTTAACGTCTGCACAATTTAGTGATATTGCACATCAGACAGTTATTTTTTTAATGCACGGACAAATCATAGAGTTCATGAGGTGCGGTATTTTAATCATATTGGCAGATTATGCAAGCCTCCGCTGAAAGGGGAGGGGGACCGGCGGAGCCGGTGGAGGGGTTCCGCTGTATGAACTGTAGCGGAAAAGGCAAAACCCCTCAGTCAGCTTCGCTGCCAGCTCCCCTTTCAGAGGAGCCTTGGTAGTGTTGCAGCTTTGTGTTCACGAAAAATTCACTTAAATGTCCTGCATATTAGCGGCGCTTTTTTTGATGTGCAGTCATACCAGCGTTTTCAAAAAGCGGAGCAGGCTATCCGCCTTATCCTGTGAAAGCATCCGAAAGCACTCAACAAGTTCTTTTTCATCCTTGGTGAGGAAAGCGGCGGTATCTGACTCATTGAAAAGCTCCGAGAGCGAGAGCCCGAGCGGCTTTGCCAACCGGCTAAGCGTATCAAACGACGGATTGCGGTCGCCGCGCTCCAGATCTCGTATATGTGTCTCGGATATACCGGACATCTGAGACAATCTATAGACACTGATATTTTTTGATTTTCTTACGGTTCTCAATCTTTCGGCTATATCCATATCGTCAATCTCACCTCAGCAATATTATAGTCCAATTCAGCGCTGAAGATAAGCCAAATAATGCGTTGACAAAACATAAATATTGCGCTATAATAAGAATGATATTGCGTGGTATTGATTAGGTAAAAGTGCTTGAAAGGATGTGGTATTATATGAAATTATTGATAGCCGGATCAAGATCGATAAAGGAATTTGACATAGCGCCGTATATCCCCGAAGGAACGGATCATATAATAAGCGGCGGTGCGGCGGGAATAGACGCATTAGCCGAGAAATACGCTGATGAACACAGACTGTCAAAAACAATACTGCGTCCGAAATATGCTATATATAAAAGGGGAGCGCCGTTAAAAAGAAATAAAAAAAAGATCGAAATGGCTGATCATATTTTGGCAGTTTGGGACGGAAGCTCACGCGGAACAAAACAGACAATCGATTATGCGGTGAAGCTGGGGAAGAAAATAACGGTGGTCAAGATAGTGAATGAAATATAAGCTGAAAGTTCTTTAACGTTAAAGTCTCTAAAGGAGATTAAAATATAAACGTTTCGTATACTTTACGCACTTCTTGTTTTTTTCTTGACAAAGGTATTGCAAATGCATGGCATTCATGATAAAATATTCTTAGCATAAAACCGGGAGAGGGACACCCGGAGAAAGGTGAAATTAATATGGAGAGTGAAGTAAAGGTATTTGAGGCTATCGATAAGCTTGTGTCATACGGTGTTCTGACGGGGCTTATCGGCGAGGGTGACAGGATCTATGTGCGCAACCGGTTGCTCACTAAGCTGGGGCTTGATTCCTATGAGGAGACCGGCGCGGAGTGCGAAAGCGTAGAGGAGCTTGACGGCATACTTGAGACGCTGCTCGATCATGCGGCGGAGAAGGGGCTGCTTGAAAACAACAGCGTTGTATACAGGGACATTTTCGATACGGAGCTTATGGATACGCTCACACCGTTCCCGTCTGCGGTAACGGAGAAGTTCTATGCGCTGTATAAGAATTCACCCGTTGACGCTACGGACTATTTCTATAAGCTTTCGTGCGACACGAACTATATAAGACGCGGCAGGATAAAGAAGGATGTTAAGTGGACTATCGATTCTGAGTACGGCGAGATCGAGATAACGATAAACCGCTCAAAGCCGGAGAAGGATCCTAAGGCGATCGCGGCTGCAAAGCTGCAGAAGCAGTCATCGTATCCGAAATGCCAGCTCTGTGTTGAGAATGAGGGCTACGGCGGCAGGGTGAACCATCCGGCGCGTCAGAACCACAGAATAATCCCGATAGAGATCTGCGGCGCGAAATGGGGATTCCAGTATTCGCCGTACGTATATTATAACGAGCACTGCATCGTGTTCAACTCGGAGCATATCCCGATGGTCATAGACAGGAGCGCGTTTGCGAAGCTGCTTGATTTTATAAAGAGGTTCAATCATTACATAATAGGCTCTAATGCAGATCTGCCTATCGTTGGCGGCTCGATACTTACACATGAGCACTTTCAGGGCGGAAACCATGTATTTGCCATGCACAGGGCAAAGAGCGAGAAATTCTATGATATAGCGGGCTTTGAGGATATAGAGGTGAGCCGTCTCACATGGCCGATGTCAGTTATCCGCTTAAAGGGCGAGGATACCGAAAAGCTCATAGAGCTTGCGGATAAAATACTTGTCAGCTGGCGCGCGTATACCGATGAGGACGCGTTCATATACGCCGAGACGGACGGTACGCCGCACAATACCATAACGCCCATAGCGAGTATGTCGGACGGAAAGTATGTGCTCGATCTGGTGCTCAGAAACAATATAACGACAGAGGAGCATCCTTTGGGCGTATATCATCCGCATGCGGAGCTTCACCACATAAAGAAGGAAAATATAGGACTTATAGAGGTAATGGGTCTTGCGGTGCTTCCGTCAAGACTGGTAGAGGAGCTTGCGGCGGTCGCTGACGCGCTCGTAAACGGCAAGGATCTTGATGCGGACGATAAGACAAAGGCTCATGCAGAGTGGGCATTGGAGGTAAAGGCTGCTCATCCGGAGCTTGATAAGGATAATGTTGACGATATCCTCAAAGAGGAAGTCGGCAAGGTATTTGTAAAGGTGCTTGAGCATGCCGGAGTATATAAGAGAACAGAGGAAGGAATGGCTGCATTCGACAGATTTATGGCGCAGCTTTGATTGGTTATGAATAAGATCATAGTAACGGACAGACGCGGAGCAAGGTTCGGCGATTTTTACGGAATATTCTTTGAAGACCTGAACCATGCCGCAGACGGCGGACTTTATGCCGAGACGATAAGAAACAGGAGTTTTGAGTTTTCGCCGATAGATGATCCGACGTATAACGGACTTACCGCATGGACTGCATACGAGCCGGAGGGAACAAAGGTGTCGCTGAGCGTGAGCCGTAAGGCTCCGGCGAGTGAAAGGGCTCCGCACTATCTCGTGCTGGATGTGATAACCGACGGGACGGCAGCCGGTGTGAAAAATGAGGGCTACAACAGCGGCATACCGCTTTATATGGGAAAGAGCTATAAGCTGAAGCTTCGTGCGCGTGCGGATAAGGAGACTGCGGTGAAGGTCTCCATCGTGAGCGCTGTCGGAGATGTGTATGACAGCGCGTCGTTTATGCTCGGCTCGGAATGGAGCGAGTACAGTGCCGTGCTCACCGCGGCAAAGGACGATCATTCGGCGCGGCTCTTGATCTCTATGGATACGACGGGCAGAGCATGCTTTGATTTCATATCGCTGTTCCCGGAGGATACGTACAGGGGAAGGGAAAACGGATTGAGACGTGACATAGCGGAATATCTTGAGGCGCTGCATCCTAAATTTATGCGCTTCCCCGGCGGATGTCTGATACATGACGGTTCGCTGAACAAGGATGACCGTGATTCAACATACAGGTGGAAAAACACGCTTGGCGATGTGATGAACAGACCGCCGCGCAGAAATAACTGGCGGTACAATCAGACACTCGGACTGGGTTATTACGAGTACTTCTTATTCTGTGAGGACATAGGAGCCGAGCCGCTGCCGGTGCTCCCGGCGGGATATAATCCGCACTCGGGTCAGGGCGTGCCTATAGACGAGCTCGGAGAGTGGATAGATGACGCGCTCGACCTCATCGAGTTTGCAAACGGCGGGATCGATACCGAATGGGGAGGCGTAAGAGCGTCTCTGGGGCATCCGGAACCGTTCGGGTTAAAATATATCGCAATAGGCAACGAGGAGGTCGGACAGGGCTTTTTCGACCGCTATGACTATTTCCATAAGGCGATACGTGACAGGTATCCGGAAATAAAGATAATAAACTCCGCCGGTCCGTTCAATCACGGCAGCGAGTACGACAGAGGATGGGCGAGCGCGAAAAAGAACGGCTCGGATATCATCGATGAGCACTATTATATGACGCCAGAATGGTTCATAACCAACTATGACCGGTATGCGGATTTCCCGGCGGATGGAACAAAGGTGTTTTTGGGCGAATACGCGTCATGGGGAAATAAATATTACAATGCCGTGGCTGAAGCGGCGTTCATGACGGGCTTGGAGAACGCGGCGCATGCGGTAGAGCTTGTCTGCTACGCTCCGCTGCTCTGCAATGCGCAGTACGTCAACTGGGAGCCGGATATGATATGGTTTGACAACCACCGCGTATTCGGAAGCGCGAACTACTACGTGCAGAAGCTGTTTATGAACAATCTTCCGACATATCTTCTGGAAACGGAAAAGGAGGGGCTTGACAGCTGTCGTGTTATCGGTCCCGAGACGATAGGAGGAGGACTGGAGATCACGGCTGACCGCTGCTCGGCAAGGTTTTACGATATAAAGGTGACTGATATCGAGACCGGCGCTTGTATACCGTGTGTCGATATGGCACTTGAAAACGAAAGCAGAGAAATAGGAAGTATAGATTCACGTCATTACACGGTGGAATTCACGGCTGTAAGAAATTACGGAGATCTTGGCTTCAAGCTTGCTTTCGCTGTCAGGGGTGAAAAGGACAGGATCGTCTGGTCGATAGGCGGATGGCAGAATCAGGACTGTTGTATAGATAAGTTCGAGGGCCATGCCTCATGTCTGACGCAGAGCAGATTTTCGGTTGAAACGGGAGTGGAATATAAGCTGAAGCTTGAAATAGACGGAAGGCATATAACCACTTATGTAAACGGAGTAAAAATGAACGACGTCGAGGACAGGCGGCAGGTAAATGAGGAGCTGTATTTCACCGCCGGGATCGATGATAATACCGGCGAGGTGATAGTAAAGGCGGTAAACGTGAATGAAACGCCGGTGACTGCCGCTGTGCAGTGCCCGTTTGAAGGTCGTGTGACGGCTGCGGTAACGGAGCTTTCGGGATATGGGAAGGATGACATGAACAGCTTTGAGGAGCCTAAGAAGGTGTATCCGACCCAAAAGACCGTGACCGGCGAAAACGGCGCGATAGAATACGAATTCCCGCCGCTTTGCGTTACGATATTCAGAATAGCGAAGCTTGAAAACACATAATGGACAATGTACAATGAACGGATGCTGCGCATCCGGTGGGGTGTGCGGTACAGTAAATTAAAAAAGATGTTTCCTTGTCAGCGGGAAACATCTTTTTTCAATAGGTCTATTATATTTTCCTGATATCCTGCGAAGCCATGCTTGTTTGCAAGCTCCGCTGCTGGGATCAGCGACGGTGTGACCGTTTTTATAACACCGTTCAGTTTTACTTTCGATACCGACCGCAGGTAATCCTCTGCCGTATAGTGCCATGGTTCCATATCGGCATCGAATTCGGAAAGCAGTCTGTCTGCGATCCTGAACCCGCCAACGTCAAAGTCGCCGGAGTAGAGCATGCGCGTGCCGCTCAGCATACGCAGAAGCAGCATGCACGCGCTTTTCGGCTGACCTGCGGTGCATATCAGAGGCGCTGAGGAGTCTGACGAGAGAGCGGTGAATACAGACGGATTTTCCGTTATATATACTCTTTTCAGGTCCGTGCCGGCGCGTGATATGCCGATAAGATTGCCTATATTCAGCGTGTAAGGCTCATTCAGACGCTTGAACGCCTCAAATGCCGGATGCGGTGTTCCGTCATTGAGATACAGGTTTATGTTTTTGCAGTATACGAAGCTTGAAACCGAATCGCTGTACAGACCATAGCTTTCAAAAAGCGACGACCTTGCGGCTGCCGACGCGGCGCGCGGTGAGCCGCTGAGATGCTCAAGAGCACCCGTCAGCAGTGTGCCGCACGGGGTGCCGGGATCGAGCGCATGAGGATCGCCGCATATTTTCGCCGCAAAAACCGGAAGGATCTGCGGCGGACCGAGATTTTCGAGACAGCGGCATACGGTGTCAATGTCGCGCTCAAGCTGCGCCGCGTCTTCTCTGCGGCGCTGCTCGAGAGAATTGCCCGAAAGCGCGTCCTCAAGCCAGCTGTGGATCCGCTCATCACTGTATTTATTGAGGATACGTGCTCTGAGATCCTCGCGCGCGGCACCGTCACGCTCGTCTCGTGTTCTTTTTGTGACTATATCGCCGAAGTATTCCTTTAGAAGCTCTTCAAGTCCGATCCCGAACCGGCTGTTTCTGAGCGCCGCATCTATATCGGAGAGCTTCAGCTCGGCATATTTGGCATCTATATCCCGTCCGAGCAGACCGCCTAAAGCTGCGCGCTCATTTTTGTCCGGCGCGTCAAGTCTGACCTTTCCGCCTATATGCGAGAGCGATATATATTTCTTCCGGCACAGCTCAAGAAATCTGTCAAAGCCGCGTTCCGAGCGGAAATATTCAAGAGCCGTCATGGCGCGAAGCTCCTTTCTTTGCCGTCCCAGCGGTATCGGAGCACGGTCACGTAATCCGCATTGTTCGGTCGAACCAGCTCACAGATCGAAAGCGATGGGACTGTCGGATAATCTCCCCAAAGCACCTGTGAATTTATTATATATGACAGTTCAAGCTCCTCCATGATCCTGAACATGTCGCTTATGTTCTTGTCATCCACACCCGCGAACGCCTCATCGAGAGATATGAGCTTCGGTGCAAATTCATCTGCCTTGGCGTATCTTGCGTAAACAGACGCGAAAAGCGGTACATACATCGCCATAGCCTTTTCGCCTCCGCTGAAACGGTAGAATGCGTTATTTGTGAGCTCTTTTTTCGGCTGTCCCGTCTGACGGTAGAAGAGCTTGAATTCGAACCACTTTCTGTAATCCAGTATCTCTTTTAGTATCGTGTGCATGCTCTCGGCATCACCGCCGTCATTGTGCCGCAGACGCGCTGTGTTTAGCTTCGAACGGAAATGCTTCGACATCTTTGCGATGTTTTCATCGGTGAGTATGCGGCTGTCCGTTTTCAGGAGCGATACAAGCTCCGCTGTGTTCATTTCATCCTCATTCTCCGCCGGCCTGCTTTTCCATTCAAGAGAAAAGCTCAGTCCGCTTGAGGTGTCCATGCTCATCATTTTTTTGTTCATATCCGTGACCCACCGTTCGCTGTAGCTTATCTTTGCGCGCATCTTTCTGCCCACCGTGTCTATCAGAAGATCTTCAAACAGCTCACGGTCTTTTTCGGTAAGCAATTCCTCGTTGGATGCGATCTCGCGCTCTATATACTCGATAAACTCATAAAAATCGGTCTTGGCGCCGCGCACGAGCGCTGTGAGGCGAAGCCTGCGCCGCGGCGTAAAGCCGGGCGGAGCGCTTTCTTCAAAGCATTCCTCATCGGTTACGCTGTAATCGGTGAGCAAGGTCCGTTCGCTGTAATATTTCCTCGAAAGCTCGTCTCTCAGCTCCGTCAGCTGACTTGCGGAAGCTTTTGCAGCCGCTTCATCGGCTGCGCGATAAAGCTTGTCGGAAGATATTTTAACGTAGCCCAGATCGAGTTCCTCGGAAAACGCATTTTCGGCATATTCCTTTTCAGCCTTCATCGGTTCGAGCGCTTCATTCGCTTCGGCAAGAGATCTTTTCAGATGCTCTGTTTCGGATTCGTTTCTTCCTATCAGCTTTGAAAGCTCTTCAAGCTGTGACGGGATGGCGTCAAGCTCACTGCTCATAGCCAACATTTCGGCTTGTGTCTCCTTGAAGCCGGCGCGTGCAAGCACTTCTTCGCAGTTTTTCTTTCTCGCAAGACATTCGCCGAGAGCGTGTTTGAGATCACGCAGCTCCGCGTAGAGCTCGTCTATCCTCGTCTCCAGCAGTGATGTTCTGTCGGATATATATGAGATCTCGTTATCGAGTGAACGTATGTCCTTGTACAGCTCTATGAAGTCGGTAAGGGTGTCCCTGTAATCGTCCATATATGCGTGCGCGTCCTCGAATACGTCCTTACTGCGGTTGAGGGCTATGCCGTCGCACCGCTCGTCCAGTATTTTTCTGCATTCGCGTGTTTTGTCGAACGATCTCTTTACCGCGTCGGTTAGCTTTTCAAGGCTTTCCGCAAGCTTTTGTTCCAGGATACCGGCGTTTTTCAGCAGAGACAGCGCTTCACTGAGGTCGGAGCAGGAGGGAAGACTGCCGTATTCGTCCGCGAGCGTGCGCAGATCGGCTTCAAGAGCGTTTATCTCATCTCCGATCCTGTTATACTCGTCTGAAAGCGCGTCGTATTTTTCTCTTAGCTCGGCTATGATGCGCTCCTTGCGGCGCTTGCGCGCCTGTGCGCCTATATATTCGGGACCGCGTCTGTTTCCTGTAAAGCCCTTTAATATGCTTATCCCGTATTCTCCGTTTTCGTTTATGAACAATCCGCCGTTTTCGGAGGAGATCTGAGCAAGTATCGTTTCTATCTCGTCTGCCGGAACGGCGGCATCCGTTTCCGCGCGCAGAAAGCTCAGGAGATTGTTTTCCGCTCTGCCATTTCCGGCATATATGATCCTGTCTCCCGCGCCGTCCGTTCTCGGAACGGAACAGCCCTTAGGGATAATAAGCGCGTTCAGCAGTCCCATTCCGTCGAGCGCTTCCTCGATCGTGCGAGCCATTTCCTCTGTGACCTCGTCTTTGAGATCGCATGCGCGGTAGAGCGGAACGAATGGGATGCTGCTTTCAGAGAGTGTTTTTCTGAAAAGCTCCTGCTCGGCGGTGAGCGGCGGTTCTATCTCCTTCTGTGCTTCAAGAGCGCTGATCTCCGAAAGCAGCTCGTTCATCTGCCGGTCTACATCGTCCAGACTCTGCTTTCTGAGCTTTATTTTCGCGTTTATCTCGGAGCGGTATTCGTTGTACGCCTCCGCTGTGATCGCTTTTATTGGATCTATTCCGGAAAAGTCGTCTGCCGAATATACATACTGCGAAAAAGCCTGGAGCTGTGTTTCGCTGAGCTTGAACAGTCTGTTTTTCATGTTTGCGTCATAAGTCTTTTCTATAAGAGTGCTTTTTTCGGTGTTAAAAAGATTTTCGGCGCGGCGCAGCTCTGATAATGCGCTGTCATATTTGCTTTTCTCTGCGGCATGCTGTTCCGTCAGCCTGTCGTATTCCCGCTCCGCCTCCTCAAGGCTGTTGAATGCCGCAAGAGCCTTTGCAAGCTTTGAGGTATAGGCTGTCACTGAGCTCTTTATATAAAAGAAATCGAACCCTTCGGAGTATGTTCCCGCCTCTTCGGCAAAATACTCATGCTCCGAAAATGCCGCGTCCGCCGCGTAGCTTCCCATATCGGAGAGCTTGGAATCGGCGTCAGCCCGGCAGTTGTCAGAAGTCTTTTTCTTGTCGGCAAGTATCAGTCTCTCGCGCGAGAGCTGCCCGCTGTACCTTTCGGCATCAGACTGCTTGGATGCGATCTTGGCTGACACCGCTTCGGCTTCCGTACGGAGTCTCCTTAGGTCCTCGCTTATCCTGAATGTGTCCGTTTCCTTATAGCGACTGAGTTTGTCCTCAAGCTCCGAACGTCTGAGACTGAGCGACTCCGCGCGGGATGATAGCTCGTTTGCAGTGCTTGTTCTCGTATCGATCTCACACTTAGTATCGTATATCTTTTTTTCCGCGTCATCAAGAGACTTTTTGACGCGGATCAGATCCTTTGCCTTGGAGCCGAGAACAGCAAGGTTATATTTATCGTATGACGTTTTGAGACGTTTTGAACTTTCAAAAACGTTTTTGAGCTCTGTTATCGAGGCTTCTATCGCGTCCATGTTTTCTATCGCCTCTGACATGGGACGAAGATCCTCATCCGAAAGCGGCTTGAGCGAATCCTCCATTATCTCGTAAAGCACTGTGGGCTTATAGTCCTTTGACAGCTTCGGCGAGCGGAGCTGGACAAGCAGGTCTATGAGCTGATCGTATTCGGCGATGTCATAAAAGCCGAATATATGTCTGTTTACCATCTCCTTATAGTCGCTTGCTTTTTCGCAGAATTCACCGATACCGTTTTCAAGGATCCTGTTTTTCAGCTCGCGCTTCGTGAGAGGTATCTTGTCGCCGATCTCTTTGTACAGCTTGAAGTCCCTGCCGATGCGCTTTCCGTCAGTGATCGAAAAGCCCCAGAAATCGACGGATTTTCCGCGCCTCGCGCGCAGTCCTATGCCGATGGTGATATATACGTCGGTTTCGGGCTTTCTGAACTCCATGTAAAGATATCCTGTGTTTTCGTCGCGTGTGTCTCCGTCGGGCAGAAGATAGTTTTCTATCCGCCTTGAATTTGTGCCGAACGGATCAAGCCGCTTCGCGCTTCTGTTTCCGTCCAAAAGCAGCGGTATAAAGCTCTGCATCGTGACGGATTTCCCGGAGCCGTTCGCGCCGCGAAGGAGCAGGCGGCCGTCGGAGAATTCAAACTCCTCTTCATCGTAATACCAGAAATTTATAAGCCCTATTTTGTTTATTACCCATTTATTCATTTCTTCTACCTGTCCTTCTGTCGTAATCTTTCGGGTAGTCACCCGTTATCTTTCCGGCAAGCGGAAGTATTGTTATGGTGTCGCCGTCGCGTCTGAGCAGCGAAAAGCCTTGCATGTACAAAATAAGTTCGTCTGTGATCTCATCGGCTGATTTTTCCCTGTATTCCTTGCTCCAACCGGATCTGCTCTCACGCATAAGCTTCAATACGATACCGTAAAACTCTGAGTAGGACATTGAAAAGGTCTCGCTGGGAGGTATATCGCCCGCGCCGGAGCGCAAAATGCGGTTCAGCTGCAGGGCTATATCCGATATTGCACGCTGAGACGGAAATACCCTTTTATACCGGCTGCTGCCGGGCACGATCATCGCCGCGGCTGTTCTGTGTATATCAAGACGGCATCCGGTCATTTTTTCGATATCCCGCGATATAAAACCGCGGAAGTTTTTGATATAGTCAAAATCGGCATTTTCTGTGCTGTATATCGCCGGCGTGAACACGAGCTTTCTGTATACACGATGGCGGCGGTAATCGCCCCTGTCATGTTCAATGTCAAGGTATGTCTCGTTTTCGATATCTTCTATGCTTGTCTTTTGAGTCAGCGGCTTTATGAACATCCTTGCAAAATAACGCGAAAGGCCGCTGCTTTCATACAAGACCTCCGTTTCGGCATCGTCCGCGAATCTGCCGGAATCCCCGTCATACACGTTTATCATCCCGATCGCAGCCGTGTATTTCAGAACCCTCACAAGCGCCTTTCTGTGGCGGTAAAGAGTCCAGTCCGGCTTGCATATTCCCGCGGAATTTATCAGGATGCTCTCCGTTAGCTGGGAAAGTATGAACTGATCCCCCTTGCCCTTCTTTTCGAGAAACATGAGCACAAAGCAGAGCAGGGCATAATCGAGCGGCTCCTCAAAGCCGGGCAGCCCCATCCATATCTCGGCGCGTGCGGGGATCTTCTCAAGCTTTATGAAGTCGGGCTTCAAGATCAGCCTGCAGCCGAGCTTGTCCTTGGCAAAGGAAGAAAGCTCTGAAAAATTGTCTTTTATCGAATAGTACAGCTCGGGCTCACTGTTTTTCAATATCCAGAATTTTTCCAAAAGGTCTATGAATTCTTTCATTGTGTCCCTCCAAAATCGAGTATGAACGCCGGCATCGTGAGCTTGCCGTCCTCACAGCTCAAAACGAAGTGCCGGTCGTTTTCGGGATATATCAGCCTGAATTCGGTCCCGTATTCCGTTCTGAAGCTGCCGTCGTGTCCGGTTGCCCGTGATATCCAGCTGAGAAGCACGGATCGCGTCTGAGGGTCTATCACAGGGAGCTCCTCCATGACTATGCGTCCGTTGCGGATAAGCGACTCTATGATGCTTTGCCGCTTTTCGATGCTTTTAATATATTCGTCGTATGATCTTTTCTTTGCCTCGGACTTGTCCGCAATGGCGCTTTGCTGCTGCTTTTCGCGATATGTGAGCACGCGCGGCTTTATCACTATCTCCTCGGGAGGCTCATCGTATATGCCGCTGGAGATGCTTTCGGTCTCACGTTCCCTGTCCGAGGTGATGTGGCAGGTGTTGGTGAGACCGAAAAGCAGTGAGGAGAGTCTGTGCGCATCCTCAGCGCTTTCGCAGTCCATGAACATTTCGGCAAACAGCCTGTATTCATCCTTTCTGCTTGACATCGTACCGGTGCTCTCGGCAAGGATCGAGGCATAATTTGTGATGTTCCGGATTATGCCGTTTGTTATGTTCATTATCCTGTCCATCTCGCTGTTTTCGTCGGAGCCGAACCATGAGCGCAGATTGCTGTAAAGTGCGTAAACATTTTCTGCTATTTCGCCGCGCGATACGGTGGAATTGATCCTCGGGATCGAGAATTCGCAGTCGATCACGCGTTCGAGCACCGCGTTTTTTATGTCCTCGCAGTCATCGAGCAGCTCAGCCACTGCGGTGCCGTTTTTCTGTATTCCCTTTACGAAGCTGCGGAGGTATTTAATGATGTCATCCTTGCGTGCGATGAACTGCTTTGCGCTCGAGTTGTCCTCGCTTTCGAAGAAGGAAAAGCATTTCATGTAATCCTGATATTCACGGTTGAGCCGCTTGAAGTTTTCGTTAAGACTTCGCCACCAGGTGTGCAGCGCGTCATTGCTCCCATCGGCAACGGAGCGCATCTCTTCTATCTGTGTGCGGATCGTCCCGAGAAGCCCGGTGTCCAGTGACGCGCCCTCAACGCGCATATTCTCAAGCTTTACCGTTAGACGCTCGATCTCCACAGCGTACTCCGACATCTGATATCGGAAACGCTTGTTTTTGAAATCGCTTATTGTAAATATGCGCTCCGTGTCATGGTCGCTTATGAGACTTCCCCATTCGACGAGGCTGTCGAGATCATTTTTGCAGTCGTCAAGGGTGTATCCGCTTATATTTTCCCTCAGCTCATTATACACGTCCTCGGCGTTGAGCCAGTAGTTTATCCTGTTGTAGTTGATATAAAATAACCGCATTATGAGCCTGTAGCGGGCGTGGTTGTCCACCGACAGATATTTTGTTTCGGTTATCGCTTTTGTAACGGAAGAGTTTATTTTCATGGTTATCTCCGATCCTGCATCATTCTCCGGAAATATTCGCTATTTTTTCCTTGTAGTCTATCTGCTCCTTTATAAAGGGGTTTATGCATAAAAGATTTGAGCAGGTGTATCCGAACGCTCCGTAGCGGCACTCTGTGTCCGGTTCGCGGCATGCGTCGCAAAGACACATCTGCCCCTTTGTGACGGGTATGACTATGTAGTCATTTTCGTTAAGGAAGCGTATTGCCTCCTGTATTTTCTGTTCATTATTTTCCGACATATAAGCACTGCCTTTCATTTGAATTTATATTTAAATTTTACTATATATCTGCCGTTATGTAAATAGTTTTCGGACTATTTCATGAACTTATCTATAGCCCTGTTCAGCTCTTCGATAGCTTTTGTGTCATTGTGCCGCACGGCATCTACTATACAGGTGGATAAGTGATCCTTGAGTATGACCCTGCTGAGACTTCGGACCGAGGCATCTATTGCCGAAAGCTGTATCAGGACCTCGCTGCAGTCTCTGCCGTCCTCTATCATGCCTTTAACGGCATTCATGTGACCGATTATTCTCGCGACGCGGTTCAATACGTTCTTTGTCTCATGGTGAGTATGTGTGTGACCGTGTGCTGCGCTGTCATGCGCGTGAAAAGCATTGTTTTCCATAGCAGTCCTCCCATATCTTATTACAGTAATATTATACATTACAGATGCGGAAAAATCAAGCTATATTTTTACCGATGATAGGGGGATGGGTATACTGTGGGGTAACGTTTACGAATGGAGTGCGCTCCGAAAAGCCGTAACTTTTTAGAATAAATATCCCCTGTACCGGCTTGTGCAGGGGGGATATGCTGGTGTATAATCTGTATACGGATCATACTGCGGAGAAAGCAGGCGGATTGTTTTCCGCAGCGGCTGCAGCGGTCATAGAAAAGGCAAAATAACGAAAGGAGCTGAAATAATGCGGCTTAAACTGAGCTTCAGGCATAAAGAGCCTAAAATGACGCTGCTTATAGGGATACTTGCGGCAGCGGCGATCGTAAGCATGGTAACAGCGGCAGGACTGGGGCCGGTCTCCGTATCTCCCGGCGAAACAGTAAGGATATTGCTCGGCAGGATCCCCTTGATAGGCGGGATTATACCGGAGACATGGGAGCCGCTGGAGCAGAATATAATACTCGGACTGAGGCTGCCGAGGGTATGTCTCGGTATGGTGGTGGGAGCGTCACTGGCGGTGTGCGGCGTTACGATGCAGGCGCTTGTAAGGAATGAGCTGGCAGATCCGTTCATACTCGGAGTATCGAACGGCTCTGCGGCGTTCGCAACACTCGGAATGCTGTTCGGAGCGTTTTCGTTTCTCGGAACGTACTCGCTTTCGATCAGCGCGTTCATAGGCTCGGCTGTGACTATCATTTTTGTATATACCATATCTCGCGTGCGCGGCAGGATCAATATAACGCAGCTGCTTCTGTCCGGCGTTGCGATATCAATGATAATGGACGGTGTAACAAATGTGATAACTCTAAGCGCTCCGAATGCGCTCGGGCTGCACAACGCCGAGTTCTGGATGGCGGGGAGCCTTGCCGGAGCAAGATGGGCGTATCTTACGCTGCCGCTCGCGGTGCTCGTGCTGTGCATGCTCGTGCTCATGCTGAACTACAGAGGTCTTAACCTTCTGCTTTTGGGTGACGAGAGCGCAGGAGCGCTCGGCGTGAACGTGCGCAGGCTGCAAAAGCTTCTTGTGATCGTGGCATCGCTTATGGCGGGCGTTACGATAGCTGTGAGCGGCTCTATAGGCTTTGTTGGACTTATGGTGCCGCATTTTACAAGGATGATCGTGGGCGGCGACCACAAAAAGGTACTGCCTGTTTCGGCGCTGCTCGGCGGGATACTCGTGGTGTGGGTGGATGTCGCGGCAAGGACCGTGATAGCGCCGGAGGAACTGCCGGTGGGCATTCTTACCGCTATAATAGGCGGTCCTATATTTATATGGATGCTCAAACGATCAAACAGGGGAAGGGCGTAAGGTGACGTGTTATGGTAAGATTACAGGTAACAGAGCTGCGCTGTTCGTACGGAGAAAAAAAGGCAGCCGATAGCGTGTCGCTGCATGTGGACAAGGGCGAATTTGTCGGACTCATAGGTCCTAACGGAAGCGGCAAATCGACTGTACTTAAAAGCATCTATCGCGGACTTACGCCCGACAGCGGGTCGATAACGCTTGACGGCGAGGATCTGCTGTCAATGCCATACCGCCGCTCGGCACTGAAGCTGGCGGTGGTAGGGCAGGAGAACGAGGTGCCGTTCGATTTCACTGTCGAGGAAATGGTGGCGATGGGCCGCGCGCCGCACAAGCGGCTGTTTGACGCCGATACGGCACATGACAAATACATGGTCCATCACGCGCTTGAGCACCTCGGGATGGAGAACATGGCAAAAAGAAGCTATCAGGAACTGTCCGGCGGTGAAAAGCAGCGTGTCCTGCTCGCGCGGGCGATCGCGCAGGAAAGCGATTTTTTCATCCTTGATGAGCCGACAAACCATCTCGACATCTATTATCAGATGCAGATATTTGATTTCATAAGACGGCTGAGGGTGACGGTGCTGTCGGCAGTCCACGATCTAAATATGGCTGCGCTCTACTGCGACAGGTTATATGTAATAAAAAACGGTAGCGTGGCGATAGAGGGCACACCGGAGGAGGTGCTCACGCCGGGGAATATATTAGATATATTCGGCGTGCGAAGCTTGGTAGAAAAACATCCGGAAACGGGCAGGCTATCTATCATGTTCCTGCCGTCGGAGCAAAAATAAAAAGGAGAACGATTATGAAGAGAAGAATAATGCTTATGCTTTCCGCAGTGCTCACCGCCGCTGTGCTTTCGGGCTGCGGAGCACAGGATACAACAGCAGATACAGCTTCCGGGCAGACATCGGACGGCGGTGATTACCCCATGACTTTTGACAACTACGGCAGAGAGGTGACGATATCCGAGCAGCCCGAACGAGTGCTGACTCTCGGACCAAACTGCACCGAGCTGTTTGCGGCGCTCGGGCTCGAGGACTATGTTATAGGGCGCTCACTGGTAAATCACAGCCGCGGTCCGCTTGACGAATATGCGGATGCTGTAAACGGCATACCCGAGCTCAATCACGGTTCGGCGACGCGTGAGGCGATACTATCGAGCGGCGCAGATTTCATCTATGCGATAGACTGGGAAATAAGCGACACCGGCTGTAATATAGATGAAGCCGGAGAATATGGTATGAACGTATATGTAAATTCAGCCGCAACTCTTGAGCAGCAGTATCAGGAAATATTAGATATAGGAAAGATATTCGGTGTGGAAGACGCTGCGGAAAGCTTCGTTGCCGACCAGAGGGCGAGGATCGAGGCGGTGCAGACGGCTGTAGCCGGCGGCGAGCCGGTCGACGTGCTCGTATATGACAGCGGAAGCAATGGTGTGTTCACATGCTCCGGAAGCAACTTTGAAACACTGCTCATAGAGCTTGCGGGCGGACATAATATTTTTGACGATCTGACGGATCAGCAGTGGGTAACAGTGAGCTATGAAGAAGTTCTTGCGCGTGACCCGGATATTATACTGATCCATGACTACGATTCGCCGTCTGTTGAGGCGAAGATAGCGGAGATAAAAAGCGATCCGACGCTCTCTCAGCTCGAATGCGTGCAAAATTCACGCTTTGCGGCTATAACGCTTGAGAGCGTGCTCCCCGGCGACCGCATGGCATATGCCGTTGAAAGCATGGCGGCTGCGTTTTATCCTGAAGTGTTTTGATAGGGCGGCAGCCTCCGGCGATTGTCACATTTGTTTGATGGCTGTGGTTAGCTGCTGCATTCCATTCATTATTCAGCCTCCGGTGAGAACGCACGCCGGGGGCTGATTCTTTTTACGTCGGATGTGAGAAATATAACTCAGATTTTTAACAAAACCGCATAACAGGCTAAATATTTAACAAACATAAAAGCTTGTTACAATTTGAACTGGACATTTGATGTTTGGCATGATAACATATAAGAGGCGATTTTTTTACTATAATTTTATTAAGTTTGATAATGTACTCCGTACAGGGTTTATGATAAAATATTATCATAAAAATGTACACGCACGTTCCGTTGCGGGATCGAATCATTTTCCGTCACGGAACTGCTGCCGGAATAATGAAAGGAGAGCAATTACAATGGAAAACATACCAAAAATAAAGGTGGGAATAGTTGCTGTAAGCCGCGACTGCTTCCCGGAGAGCCTGTCGGTGAACAGGAGAAAGGCGCTCGTTGAGGCGTATTCAAAGAAGTACAATGCGGAGGACATATACGAATGCCCGATCTGCATAGTTGAGAGCGAGATACATATGCAGCAGGCACTGGCCGATATAAAGGCGGCGGGCTGTAATGCGCTCTGCATATATCTCGGCAATTTCGGCCCGGAGATATCCGAGACTATGCTTGCGCAGCAGTTTGACGGACCAAAGATGTTCGTTGCGGCTGCGGAGGAGAACATCGCTGTTCTCTCTGACGACCGCGGAGACGCATACTGCGGAATGCTCAACGCAAGCTACAATTTGAAGCTGCGCGGAGTAAAGGCATATATACCCGAGTATCCTGTTGGCACGGCGGAGGAGTGCGCTGATATGATAAACGAGTTCCTGCCTATAGCGAGAGCCGTAGCAGGTCTTAAGGATCTCAAGATCATCTCATTCGGACCGCGTCCGTTAAACTTCCTTGCATGCAACGCGCCGATATATCAGCTCTACAGGCTGGGCGTCGAGATCGAGGAGAACTCGGAGCTTGATCTGTTCGAGGCGTTCAACAAGCATGAAGGCGATGATAGGATCCCGTCGGTAGTAGCTGATATGGAGAAGGAATTGGGCGAGGGCAACAAGAAACCTGAGATACTTTCGAAGCTCGCGCAGTACGAGCTCACGCTGCTAGACTGGATAGAGGAGCACAAGGGCTCAAAGAAGTATGTGGCTATAGCCGGGAAATGCTGGCCTGCGTTCCAGACTCAGTTCGGATTCGTGCCGTGCTATGTAAACAGCCGTCTCACCGGAAGAGGGATCCCCGTATCGTGCGAGGTGGATATCTACGGCGCGCTGAGCGAGTACATAGGCACATGCGTATCACAGGATGCTGTAACACTGCTCGATATAAACAACTCCGTTCCGGCGGATATGTACAAGTCGGATATAGAGGGCAAGTTCGATTATACGCATAAGGATACGTTCATGGGCTTCCACTGCGGAAATACATGCTCGACGAAGCTTGCGGCATGCTCGATGAAGTATCAGAAGATAATGGCGAGAAGTCTGCCCGTAGAGGTAACGAACGGAACGCTCGAGGGCGATATAATGCCTGGAGACATAACGTTCTTCAGACTCCAGAGCACATCGGATGCTAAATTGCGCGGATATATAGCGAACGGTGAGGTACTGCCTGTGGCTACGCGTTCATTCGGCTCAATAGGCGTGTTCGCGATAAAGGAGATGGGACGTTTCTACCGTCATGTGCTGATAGAGGGCAATTATCCTCATCATGGTGCGGTAGCGTTCGGTCATCATGCAAAAGCTCTGTACGAGGTGTTCAAATATGTTGGCGTGCCTGTAGAGGAGATAGGCTACAACCGTCCGAAGGGCGACAGGTATCCGACAGAGAATCCATGGGGATAAGGCGGAATTAAGCGGCACATCTCACCGTCCGCCGGCGCTCGGAGTATATAAATACACCGCTGCCTCGTCGGACGGTGATCTGTACGCGCTTCTTTTCGCATTGCGGACAGTATGAAATTTTGGAGGTAAAAATGAGATATCTTATAGGAATAGACTTAGGCACATCGGGCACAAAGACGGTGCTGTTTGATGAGGATGGAAACACCTTAAAGAGCCATACTGTCGAATACCCGATGCATCAGCCGAAAAACGGCTGGGCTGAGCAGGATCCGGAGGACTGGTACAATGCTTCTGTGGAGACGCTTAAAGCTGTTACCGAAGGGATAGACGCGTCACAGATCGCAGGGATAGGTATATCGGGGCAGATGCACAGTCTTGTGCTGCTTGACGAGGACAATGAGGTGATCCGTCCGGCGATACTCTGGTGTGACGGAAGAACATCGAAGGAGTGCGAGGAGATAACCGAAAAGATCGGCAGAGAGCGGCTTATAGAGATAACGGCAAACCCCGCGCTCACAGGCTTCACGGCGTCAAAGATACTTTGGGTAAAGAACAACGAGCCGGAGAATTACGCGAGAGTGAGACATATACTGCTTGCAAAGGATTATGTTCGGTTCAGGCTGACGGGCGAATATGCAACGGATGTTTCGGACGCGAGCGGTATGCAGCTTCTGGACATCGCAAACCGCAGCTGGTCTGACGAGGTGCTTGAAAAGCTTGATATAAACAAGGAATATCTTGCAAAAGTATACGAGAGCGCCGAGGTGACCGGATACGTGACAGCCGAGGCGTCAAGGCTTACAGGCGTACCGGAAGGAACACCGGTAGCGGGAGGCGCGGGCGATAATGCCGCGGCAGCGGTAGGCACGGGAGTTGTAGAGGACGGCAAGGCATTCACAACGATAGGGACTAGCGGAGTGGTGTTTGCGCATACAAAGGAGATGCATATAGATCCTAAGGGACGTGTGCATACATTCTGCTGCGCGGTGCCCGGAGAATGGCATGTGATGGGTGTTACGCTTGCGGCGGGGCTGTCGCTTAAGTGGTTCCGTGATAATTTCTGCAAGGATGAGATAGCCGTAGCAGAGACAATGGGCGTTGATCCGTATTACATAATGGACAAGGAGGCGGAGCGTTCTCCGATCGGATGCAACAGGCTTTTGTACATGCCGTATCTTATGGCGGAGCGTACACCGCATCTTGATCCGAATTGCCGTGGCGGATTCGTGGGGCTCTCGGCTGTTCATGGCAAGAGCGATATGATACGGGCTGTGATGGAGGGCGTAGTATATTCGCTGCGTGACTGCTGCGAGGTGCTCAGGGAAATGGGTGTGACGTCAGAGGATATGGCGGCGTGCGGAGGCGGCGGCTCGTCACCGCTGTGGCGGTCTATGCTTGCCGATACTTTTAATATGAAGGTAAAGACGGTGACCTCAAAGGAAGGTCCGGCACTTGGCGCGGCTATTCTTGCAGGGGTATGCGCGGGGGTATATCCGAGCGTACAGGAGGCATGCAGGCGTGTTGTAAGGACCAAGACGGAACAGCTGCCGGATACCGCCAATAACGAGGAATATGAGAAATATTATAATATATACAGAGAGCTTTATCCGGCTTTGAGGGATATATATATAGATTTGGCAAACATATAAAGAATTGCAAAAAGGAGGATAATGTGACTATGGAATGTATTGAAAAGCAGCCGCTGACGGAGGAATATCTTAAGAAGATGGACAGATACTGGGATGCCGTGAATTATCTCGCGGCGGGACAGCTTTATCTGCTCGATAATCCGCTGCTCAGAGAACCGCTCAAAATGGAGCATGTAAAGAAGAAGATAGTCGGACACTGGGGAACGGTGCCGGGTCAGAACTTCATCTATGTGCATCTGAACAGGGTTATAAAGAAATATGATCAGGATATGCTCTATATATCCGGACCGGGACACGGCGGCAACTTCATGGTGGCAAACGTATATGCGGAAGGGACCTACAGTGAGGTATATCCGAATATCAGCCGTGATGTTGAAGGCATGAAAAAACTTTTCAAGCAGTTTTCGTTCCCGTGCGGTATTTCATCGCATGTGGCTCCGGAAACGCCCGGTTCTATAAATGAGGGCGGAGAGCTTGGATATTCAATGGCTCATGCGTTCGGAGCGGTATTTGATAACCCGGATCTTATTGCGGCGTGTGTGGTAGGTGACGGTGAAGCGGAAACCGGACCGCTTGCGACTGCGTGGCATTCAAATAAGTTCCTTAATGCAAAGAACGACGGAGCGGTGCTGCCAATACTGCATTTAAACGGTTATAAGATCTCGAACCCGACAGTATTCTCAAGAATTTCAGAGGATGAGGTCAGAAAGTTCTTTGAGGGCTGCGGATGGGAGCCGCATTTCGTAGAGGTAAAGGATAAGAATGACCATATGGCGGCGCACCGCGCGATGGCGGAGGCGCTCGACGAGTGTATGGATAAGATAAAGGCGATACAGAAGGCTGCGCGTGAGGACGGCGTAACGGAGCGTCCCATATGGCCGATGATAGTGTTCCGTTCACCGAAGGGCTGGACGGGACCGGAGATCGTTGACGGCAAACAGATCGAGGGGACATTCAGAGCGCATCAGGTGCCTATGGATATGTCGGAGCCGGAACATCTTGATATGCTGAAAAATTGGCTCATGAGCTATAAGCCCGACGAGCTGTTCGACGAGAACGGCAGACTGATCCCGGAGCTGGAGGAGCTTGCGCCTAAGGGTGACAAGAGAATGGGCGCTACGCCGTATGCGAACGGCGGACTTCTGCTGCGTGATCTGCGTATGCCGGATTTCCGCGATTATGAATTCGGGGTGCCAAAGCCCGGCGCTGTAGAGGCACAGGACATGATAGAGCTCGGAAAGTTCGTAAGAGATATATTCAAGCTCAACCGCGACAGCAAGAATTTCAGGATATTCGGACCGGATGAGACGATGTCAAACAGGCTCGGTGCTGTGTTTGAGGAGACGAATCGTGACTGGAACGCGGATATGGTGGATAATGACGAGTTCCTTGCGATGGACGGACGAGTAATGGACGGCTACCTTTCTGAGCACATGTGCGAGGGCTGGCTTGAGGGCTACCTTCTCACGGGCCGTCACGGTTTCTTTGCAAGCTATGAGGCGTTTATAAGAGTCGTTGACTCTATGTTCTCGCAGCATGCTAAATGGCTCAAGGTAACATCGGAGCTTCCGTGGAGACAGAAAATCGCATCACTTAACTATATTCTTTCGTCAAACGTATGGCAGCAGGATCACAACGGCTTTACGCATCAGGATCCGGGATTCCTTGATCATGTTGCGAACAAGAAGGCGGATGTCGTAAGAATGTATCTCCCGCCGGATACAAACTGTCTGCTTTCATGCTTTGACCACTGCATTAGGAGCAAGAACTACGTGAATGTGCTTGTGACGTCAAAGCATCCGAGACCTCAGTGGCTGACCATGGAGCAGGCTGTAAAGCACTGCACACAGGGACTCGGTATCTGGGAATGGGCTTCAAACGATAAGGGCGAGGAGCCGGATATAGTTCTCGCATGCTGCGGAGATACCCCTACGCTCGAGGCACTCGCGGCTGTGACGATACTCAGAAAGGAACTGCCGGATGTAAAGATAAGATTTATCAATGTTGTCGATCTTATGAAGCTGCAGCCGCAGTCAAAGCATCCGCACGGACTGAGCGACATCGAGTTCAATTCGCTGTTCACAAAGGACAAGCCGATAGTATTCGTATTCCATGGATATCCGACGCTCATACATGAGCTTCTGTATCACCGTGAGAACAAGAATCTGTTAGTATGCGGCTATCAGGAAGAGGGAACGATAACGACTCCGTTTGATATGAGAGTGCAGAATGAGATCGACCGCTTCCATATAGTAAGCGATGTTGTTGATATGCTCCCGCAGCTCGGAAACAAGGGTGCATACTTAAAGCAGCTCATGCGCGATAAGCTTGTTATGCACAAGCAGTACATAGGAGACTACGGTCAGGATCTGCCGGAAGTAATGAACTGGCAGTGGGAAGACTGAAAATAAAAGTCAAAACAGCAAGAGGAGGCATCGAAAGATGCCTTCTGTTTTTATGAAATTGATCTCTCCCTAACAGGCTGTTCAGTGATATGCCCCAACTGCATAATGAAGGAGATCGTACAGACGGTCTTTTTTTATAGTTTTTTGTTATTTTATTAATCGACAGAGAATACGGTTTAGTCATCTGTGCTTACAGAGTTTACTCGCAAATGTGATGATAGAGGACTTTCCTCACAGCGATAAGCAGCATAATGTGTATATTGAGATACAAAGCAACTAAAAAACAGTTGCAATATTCGCACATGTATGGTATAATATCATCAAGAGGTGGTCGGTGTGGGCAAAAAAGAAAAATTGATCAGAAAACTAAAGAATAGTCCCAAAGACTTTACTTTTGAAGAAATGAAAGCATTGCTTGAACTGTTGGGTTTTATTATGTCAAACAAAGGAAG
>DVNB01000025.1 GCA_018714695.1 Candidatus Ornithomonoglobus merdipullorum
AGGCTATGAGGACTTCAAGCAGATAATAGACGGGAATTTCTACTATGTAGACAAAACGATGCTGATATACGAGCTGCTCAATGACGGGGGACAGAACAACCTGATCACAAGGCCGAGGCGGTTCGGAAAGACATTGAATTTCAGTATGCTGAAATACTTTTTCGACATAACGGAGAAGGAGAACGCGTATCTGTTTGACGGGCTGAAAATATCGGAGCATTATGACGAGGCGGCGGAGTACCGCAACGCGCATCCTGTGATAATGCTGTCATTAAAATGCGGCAAGCAGGGAAGCTATGAGGAAGCTTTGGACAGTCTATGCAGTGAAATACAGGGTCAGTTCATTAAATATGAGTTTATTGCCGACTCGGGAAGACTGAATGCTCAGGATAACGAGAAGTTTAAAGCTGTAATGTGTTCCGGTGAGCACAGTGAGAGGCTGTTTAAAGAGTCAATAAAGCTTTTGAGCAGATGTCTGATGCAGTATTACGGGAAGAAGTCGATAATACTTATCGACGAGTACGACGTGCCGTTGGAGGACGCGTATTTTTCGGGGTACTACGATAAGATGGTGACGTTTATCCGTTCGCTGTTCGAGTCGGCGCTTAAGACTAATCCGGCGCTGGAATTCTCGGTCATAACGGGGTGCCTGCGCATATCAAAGGAGAGCATCTTCACCGGGCTCAATAATCTGAGAGTAAACAGCATACTTGATTCGAGGTATTCGGAGTATTTCGGGTTTGAGGAATACGAGGTAAAGGCTATACTGGAGGAGTACGGACTGGGCGATAAGTTCGAGACGGCGAAGAAATGGTACGACGGGTATCTTTTCGGGAACACGGAGGTATACAATCCGTGGAGCATAATGAATTATGCCGCGGATATGAGAGCTGATCCCAATGCGCTGCCGGCGTGCGACTGGGCGAATTCAAGCTCGAACAATGTAATAAGAAAGCTGGTCGGGGATTCTGACGGCGAAACGAGGGAAAAAGTGGAATGCCTTGTAAACGGAGGGAGCATAGAGACGTACATCGAGGAATCGACAACATACGGCGATCTTGACGGCAGCAGCGAGGATATCTGGAGTTTTCTGTTCTTCACGGGGTATCTCACGAAGGCATCGGTGAGGACAGAGGGCGAAAGAGGAGTATATTCGCTGGTAATACCGAACATAGAGATACGAAACTGTTACACGAGCATAATAATGTCGTATTTTGAGCCTTACCGAAAGGCGGTAAACAAGGATGAGCTGTACAAGTCGCTGTTGAGCGGAGACGCGGAAGGATTCGCGGGGCGGATAACGGAGCTTTTGAAGAAGAGTATAAGCTATTACGACAATGCGGAGCAGTTCTACCACGGACTCATCGCCGGACTGCTTGCGGGGAACGTCTATTACAGAGTGGTATCGAACCGCGAGACGGGCACGGGCAGGAGCGATCTTATACTGTACCAGCAGGACAGGGCACAGAATGCGGTGATACTGGAGCTAAAGGTATGCCGAGGGACGGAGATGCCGGACGAGGCGGCGGAGCGGGCGCTAAAACAGATAGAGGAGCGAGGCTACGACGCGGAGGCGCGCGAGCTGGGATACAGGAACATAATCAAATACGGTGTGGCATTCCGCGGAAAGGTGTGCTATGCCGCGGTAAAGCATGAGAGCGGCACTTGATGTGCCGTTTTTTCATGACCGGCCGTTGTTGCAAAATTTTCTTATATCTATTGCTTTTTGATATTAAGTGTGCTATAATTATCTCATTGAAGGCGGCGGAGCGAGCGCCGCGAAACACTTTATTCGAAAGGATCGGAGATCATATGAGTGAATTGACAGAGAAATGTACGCTGGCGAGGGACGCGGCTCAAAAGCTTCTGAGTGTCTCGACGGCGGTCAAGGACAGGGCGCTCGACGCGATAGCCGATGCGCTTGTTGAGAGAACGGATGAGATCATAGCAGCTAACGAGCTCGATCTCAAAAACGCGGAGGAAAACGGGCTCAGGAAGAGCATGATGGACAGGCTCAGGCTTACACCGGAGCGCATAAAGGGCATAGCCGACGGAGTGCGCGAGGTCAGGGCGCTTCGCGATCCCATAGGCGAGGTTACGGGCATGTGGACGCGTCCGAACGGGCTGCAGATAGGCAGAAGGCGCGTGCCGATGGGCGTTATCGCTATTATCTACGAGGCTCGTCCGAATGTAACGGTGGATGCGGCAGCGCTGTGCCTTAAGACGTCGAACGCGACTGTGCTGCGCGGCGGCAAGGAGGCTGTGAAGTCGAATACCGCGCTTATGAGGATCATGCAGGACGCAGCATACGCCGCAGGCATACCTGAGGGAACGCTGAACATAATCGAGGACACCTCGCGCGAGACCGCTACGGCGCTCATGAAGATGAACGGCTATATAGATATGCTCATACCGCGCGGCGGCAAGGGGCTTATAAAGAGCGTTGTGGAGAATGCGACCGTGCCGGTAGTCGAGACCGCGGCGGGCAACTGTCACGTATATGTGGACGGGGACGCGGATCTTTCCATGGCAGCGGATATAGTTATGAACGCGAAGGTACAGAGACCGTCCGTGTGCAACGCTGCTGAAACGCTTCTGATAGACAGGAGCATAGCTGATAAGTTCGTTCCGGTGATATTTGACAAGCTTCGCGCCGCGGGTGTGGAGCTGCGCGCGGACGAGGCTGCGAAGTCGATAAGCCCCGAGGGTGTTAAAGACGCCGCCGAGGACGATTGGTACACCGAGTATAACGACTATATCCTGGCGGTCAAGGTCGTTGACGGAGTGGACGAGGCAATAGCTCATATAAACAAGTACAATACAAAGCATTCCGAGGCGATCGTTACCGAGAGCTATACAAAGGCGCAGAAGTTCTTGAACGAGGTGGATGCGGCGGCAGTATACGTAAACGCTTCCACGAGATTCACGGACGGAAACGAGTTCGGCTTCGGTGCCGAGATCGGTATAAGCACGCAGAAGATGCATGCGCGCGGACCCATGGGACTTGAGGCTCTGACTTCGGTAAAATACATAATTTACGGAAGCGGACAGATCAGGGAATAACTGATCAGGGAAAAGGAAGTGTCGGTCAGATGAATATTGTTGTTGCAACAAAAAACAAGAATAAGGTATTTGAGATCGCAAGGATATTCGAGCCGCTCGGATTTACGGTGATGTCGCAGGAGGACGCGGGTATAGACGTGGATGTCGAGGAGACGGGAAACACGTTCGCAAAAAACGCGCTTATAAAGGCGCGCGCCGTGGCAATGCTCTGTGATGACTGCGTGCTTGCGGACGATTCGGGACTGTGCGTCGAGGCGCTTGACGGCCGTCCGGGAGTTTACAGCGCAAGATATGCGGGACCGGGTGCGAGCGATATGGAGAAGATAGAAAAGCTGCTTATCGAGATGCAGGACAAGACGAACCGCAAGGCGAAATTCGTGACAAACATTGCGTTCATATTCCCGGACGGACGGGAGATAGTGACGCAGGGAGAGGTCTGCGGCAGGATCCTGCGCGAGCCCGCGGGCGAGAACGGCTTCGGCTACGACCCGATCTTCTACAGTGATGAGCTTGAAAAGACATTCGCTCAGGCGGAGCCTGACGAAAAGAACGCCATCTCACACCGCGGAAGAGCGCTCTCGGCGCTCTATGACGAGATAAAGAATATGCTTGATGAGGAATAAGCAGCCCGTGACAGGGCAACTAAATGGAAGGGACTGTGATACATGGATATTTTTATGGAATATCTTGTGGCAAAGAAGAAGGATACAAAGGATAAGCTCATAATCGCGGGTATAATCGCGGCGGGAGTGGTCATCTCGCTCGCTATGTTCGCTCTTATGCTCATATTGGCGCTTGCGATGACGCAGTCGGAGAATCCCATCGGAACGTTCACGTTCAGTATCGGGTTCGTGCTCGTGCTGTTTCTCTGGTACGGAGCGGTGCTCCTTATAAATATGAGAAGCATAGAGTACGAGTATATCGTCACAAACAATGAGCTTGACATAGACAAGGTAATGTCCAAAAAGGGCAGGAAGCATCTTGTAACGATCGATGTACGCGAGGCAGCGTGCATGGCGGGGATAGATGACGACATGCATAATGAGGTCTACAGGAATCCGCCTCCCGGGGTGCGTGTGCTCGATTACAGCGCGCACAGCGCAAACGGCTACACGTATTTTATAGACGCGCCGATAGACGGAGAGCGGACTATCGTGCTTCTTGAGCCTACCGGAAGAATGGTGGACGCTCTCTGGAAGGTGAATCCGAGGAACGTGCACAGAAGGGCGGAGTGATCGCGCTCCGGCAGGAAAGAAAGGATACATTTATGTTTAAGGCTTGCTATGCGGAGGAGATGCGCGAGGTCGACCGCGCCGCGTCTGAGCTCGGCGGGATACCGAGCATTATCCTTATGGAGAACGCGGCTCTGGCTTGTGTGAGGGAGCTGGGAAAGGATCATGAGCTTGCAGGGAAGTCTGTTGCGGTGTTCTGCGGAAAGGGGAACAACGGCGGCGACGGACTTGCGATAGCGCGGCATCTGAGCTTTTTGGGCGCGGATGTGTTCGTATACCTCGTGTGCGGCAATGATTATAAGGGCGACGCCGCGATAAATTACGATATTTTAAGCGGGATGGATGTGCCCATGGAGGCGGTGACCGACACCGACGGGCTTGAATATAAGGTGCGCGCTGCGGATATAGTAGTGGATGCAATATTCGGCACCGGGATAAAGGGCACGGTGCGCGGCATTGCATACGATGTTATAAGGACAATTAATGAGAATGCGCGGTACGTGCTATCCGTCGATGTGCCCAGCGGCATAGACAGCGACAGCGGCGATATCTGCGGCGTATGCATTAATGCGGACAAGACAGTGACGTTTGCGGGATATAAGATAGGTATGTTCATGTACCCGGCGGCGGACTGTACCGGAACGGTCGTTCCCGATATGATCTCGATACCGGAGCGGGTGATAGAGTCGAGAGGGCTCAAGATAAATGTGACGGATGCCGGGTTCGTGCGCTCGCTTATCGGTAAGCGCAGGAATGATTCTCAGAAGGGCGATTACGGAAAGCTTCTGATAATAGCCGGTTCGGCGGGGATGAGCGGCGCGGCGTATATGGCGGCGCAGGCGGCTTTGAAGAGCGGCGCGGGTCTTATAACCGTAGCATGTCCCGAATGTGTGAACACGGCGCTTGAAGCAAAGACCACGGAGGCGATGACGCTTCCTCTTGAGGAGGTTGACGGGCATATCGCAGCTTCCGCGGTATCGGAGCTTTTGCCGCGGCTTTTAAAGGTCGACGCGGTGCTGATAGGTCCGGGACTGGGACGTTCGCGTGACGTCTCCGAGGTGGTGCGTGCCGTGCTTCGCGCGTGCCGTGTGCCGGTAATAGTCGACGCGGACGCGATAAACGCGGTGGCGCAGGACAAGAGCGCGCTTTCGGAGTGTGCGTGTGATCTGATCTTCACTCCGCACGCGGCGGAGGCGGCGCGGCTCACGGGGCTTGATATATCGTATATAGAGGAAAACAGGATAGAGGTATCGCGCGAGTGCTCGGAGGAGCTCGGCGCGGTGATACTTCTTAAGGGTCATCACACGATCGTAACGTCTGAGGACCTGACGCAATATATTAATAATACCGGGAATCCCGGAATGGCGTCCGGCGGGAGCGGCGACGTGCTTGCGGGCATAACAGCGGCGCTTGCGGCGCGCGGTATCGGCTGCGCGGAGGCGGCGGCAGCTGCGGCGTATATACACGGCGCGGCAGGGGATATAGCTGCGGAGAAATACGGCGAGGAGTCGATGAGCGCGGCGGATATATTGGATTGCCTGCCCGAGACGATATCGAAGCTCCTGCGAGGGTGAAAGGTTCGGGCATTGCCGAAAATTACAGCTGGACAAAAGACGATAATTATGTTAACATAGATACGAGGGTGAACGAAATGGAAAAACGGACATGGGCCGAGATAGATCTGGACGCGCTGGCGCACAATATGCGTGAGATACGGAAGATAACCGATCCGCATGCGCAGATCATGGCGGTCGTAAAGGCTGACGCATACGGGCACGGCGTTGAGGAGTGCGCGAAGACGCTCCTTGCAAACGGCGCCGACAGGCTCGCGGCGGCAACGCTTGACGAGGCGCTCGAGCTCAGGAATCTCTTCCCGGATGTGCCTGTGCTGATACTCGGCTCAAGCATGGAGGAGGAAGCGCGTGAGATCATCGAAAACGGCATCATGCCGAACGTATACACATATGAGCTCGCCGAAGCGCTTTCGCGCACGGCATCGGAGCTCGGGAAAAAGGTCAGCGTGCATATAAAGCTCGATACCGGTATGTCACGGATCGGCTTTGTTGTTGATGACGAAAACAGCGCGGAGACGGCGGATGAGATCGAGCGGATCTCAAAGCTGCCGATGCTTGAGATCGAGGGTATATTCTCGCATTTTGCGACCTCCGACGAGGCGGACGACAGCTACACAAGGCTGCAGTTCAAGCGGTTCATGAGCGTCTGCGACGAGCTTTCAAGACGCGGGATCGAGATCCCGATAAAGCATATCTGCAACAGCGCAGGGATAATGATGTATCCGGAATACCATCTGGATATGGTGCGTCCTGGGATCATACTCTACGGGATGTATCCGTCGGAGGAGGTAGACAGGTCGAGACTTGATCTCAGGTACGTCATGTCGCTGAAATCGGTGATAACATATGTAAAGGAAATAGAGCCGGGCCGCGGAGTGAGCTACGGCATTGAGTACATAGCCGATGGCGGGGCAAGGATAGCCACAGTTCCGATCGGTTATGCAGACGGATATTTGAGACTTCTGGCAGGAAAGGCAAAGATCGCCGTAAACGGCGAGCTGTTCCCGATAGCGGGCAGGATCTGCATGGATCAATGTATGATTGACGTCACATCGGTCAATAATATTAAACGAGGTGACGAAGCGCTGATCTTCGGAAACGGAGCCGTTACGGTGGACGATGTCGCGGACTGGATAGGCACCATCAATTACGAGGTAACATGCATGGTGAGCCGCCGGATACCGAGGGTGTATATCAAAAACGGCGAGGTGGAAAGGGTTATCGAATATCTGTTGTAAATTGCGCAGGCGAAATAATCGATGAAAGGAGCTGGAGGCTTTGTCACACACCGAAGGGAGGATCGAGGATATCAAAAAAGCGCTCAAAGAGGGCTATATCGCGATGTCCGAGATCAATCTTGAGGAAGCAGAACTGAGTACGGTATCCGACAACGAGGCGTTGCGGAGCTGTGAGGAAAAACTTACGGAGTGTGAATAAAGAGTGACAGTAAAAAGAGGAGATATTTATTACGCCGATCTTAGTCCGGTCGTGGGCAGTGAGCAGGGCGGTATCCGTCCGGTGCTCATAATCCAGAACGACGTCGGGAACAAATACAGTCCCACGGTCATAGCCGCGGCGATAACGAGCCGCATAAACAAGGCAAAGATGCCCACGCACATTGAGCTTTCGGCGAATGAATACGGACTTAACAAGGATTCGGTTATACTACTTGAGCAGATAAGGACGATCGATAAACGAAGACTGAGAGAAAAAATCGGAAGGATCGACGGAGCGATGATGAACAGGGTAAACTCTGCCCTGTCCGTCAGCTTCGGGCTTGAGCAATTCTGACATACATACACGAAGGATGAAAAACGGGAGCATCCGCCGAACAGGCGCGAAGCCCCCGTTATTTTTATGCCGGTGACGGCAAATAAGGGATATGTAATGTGCTTTTATACAGATGGATAAAAAACAAATTGACAATTTTCTCACAACGTGATACAATAATTATAATAACGGAGAGGAGAGATCAATATGTCAAAATCAGCAAAAGCTGTGTGACACAGAGACTGGGGTGTATTTGTTCTCGCCGGCGTATATATATGAACTTTTTAGGGATGAATTACAATATGCACATTTTGGTCATATACAAGATCAGGCATGTCATGAATAACTAGCTAATACGATACTTAAAAAAACGGGGTGTAACGATGGTAGATAAAAAAATAATGCGCGGATTTCGTATCTTTGCGGCAGTGCTGTGGATAATATTTGTACTTGGAATGTGCAAATTCATAATCTCGGGAAGAAGCTCGGCAGCCGAAGCGGCGGTAGTGTTTGCCTGTCTGACGAGCGCCGTTATCTGTACGGCTGTGTCGGTGGTTTTTAAAAGGCTCATCGATGAAACAAACAGTGTGCTGAATGATTATGTGCAAAGATTGTCAAGGATTGAAAACGGAAAATAAAGGGGCTGTAGCAAAACTCATTGAGTTTTGCTATGCCCCTTTTGCTAAAAAAAATAAATCTCCCATCCTCCAATAGAAGAACGAACAAAGATGCTGTATGTATCAAGGACGCATGTTGAGATGAAGAAAAGAGCATATGAGCTAATAACAAGTGAATTTGGCAAACAACTACGAATGAACCGCTCTATCCAATCTGAAGGATTTTTTGGGGTCCTAAAAGAAGATAAACATTACAGAAGATTTCTGTTGAGAAGTACAGTAAAAGTAGATATAGAGAT